>CAMVBP010000070.1 GCA_947165795.1 uncultured Treponema sp. | reverse complement strand
TAAATCAAAAGATTTATTTTATTTATTATTGTCTGAACTTTATACTGATTGTAATTTGTCTTTGCAGAAAGATATTCACTTTCGCTTATAACTCCATTTTTGTACCAGGCTGCAAGATCTTTTTCCAGACCTTCATACATTTCATAACTTTCCAGCGTTGTATTCTGTTCCCATAAAATCTGTTCAAGATTTTGTTTTGCAGTAATCAGATAAGTTATGTATGAAGTTTCTGCTGACTGAATATCTAAAAGCTCCTGTTCTTCAGTCAGTTTATTTGTTTTTGTGGTAATGGAAGCTTTTCTAAAACTGTTTAAAGAAATCGAAGCACTTACCGAAAAAACAGGATTTGAATCTTTAACGCCTACAGGAAGTTCAATTCCCGCTCCAAGCGTAAGTCCCTGGTAAGTACTTGAAAGTCCGGCATTTACTGTATCTGATTTTGTTGTAGAATTATCTATTGTATAACCGCCGTTTGCAGAAAGAGAAAAATTTCTTTTTGACTTTCTTTCTATTGAGTTGATTGTATGATTCCAGTTTGCACTTTCGAGTTTTGTGTAATCATCCTTATTGAAATTTTCTGCATTAAGAGGCTCTGCATCCTGAATATCTGAAGGAATTAAAGTCATAAAATCTATATCATCAGATATTTCTATGTCGTAACCGCATTTTTTGTAGAAAACTATATAATCGTTAATAAAATCCTTTATTCCGCTGTTTACTGAATGCGTGTCTGATACAACCTTCATTTGTGCAAGTCTATATGTAGAAGAAGAGGTTGAATATCCCTTTGCCTTTGTCTGTTCAAAATTGATTGTATCTGAATAAAGTGTCGACTGACTTTTTATAATTGAATTAATTGAATTTAGAAGATTTTTTAATTCTGTGTAAAATTCTTTTTCTGCAGAAACAGCGCGGGATTGAACTGCGCGTTCTGCTTCTATACGAGAGCGTTCTGCCTTCATTAAAGAAACTTTTCTTGAAGAATTTTTATCAGAAATAATATCTATGCTGGCAGAAATTGTTGTATCTGAAATTTTAGTTTCGTTTGAATTCTTTTCGTTTGAAGTTTGGGTAAGGTTTGTTTCTCCTTTAAGGGCAAGGTTTCCTGCAGGAAAAACATCAATTTCGGCTTTTGGTTTGGCAGAAATTTTTGTCCCTGTTTTATCTGATTTTATGGTAACTGTTCCGGAAGAAAGAGAAACGTCAAAGCCGTTGTCTATTTTTACGGACTCTTCTGATAACTGAGCTTTTTGTGCGCTTAAGGTTAGTTTCTGGAGTTCTATATCATTTTCAAGATAAGATAATAAAAGTTCCTGAGTCGAAATTAATTCCTGACTATGCAGCGCAGAAAATGATAGGAAAAAGCATGCTGATAAAATAAATATTTTTTTCACAGATTCCTCTCTATTGTTTTTATTAAATCGTTTATATTAATTAAACAATAAATCTGTGAAAAAAGATATACGAATAACAAGTATTTATTTTTAATAACAAATTATTAAAAATATAAATCTGCCCGAAAAATGAGCAGATTTAATTAAGATTAAAACAGAATTAAGCAGGAACGGGCGTTATTTAATAAATTTTCCAGCAAGATTCTGAATTATTTCAGCGCCGCCGGCAAATGTTCCTATAGTACTTCCTAAAGAAGAGAGAATGAATACCAAAAGAATCCTTAAAATTCTGTTTTTATACCAGCCTTTGAATGAAGAAACATCATCCTGCAGAGTTTCCATGTCGCATACTTTTGGCTTGCACAAAATTGCCTGAACAATTCCTGTAACAAATCCTACTCCAATAAACGGACACAAAGACGTAAACGGAGCAGTAACAAGTGCCGTAAGAATTGTAACCGGGTGGGCGAGTGCAAGAATTGTAAGCAGCGCAGAAGGAATTCCATTATAAAGGAACCAGATGGAAAGTGCTTCTTTTCCTGCCTGAACTCCGCCATAAATAAAGCCTGCAGCAATAAGTCCAATAATAATTGCAGGAATAATAAATTTAACTATTTTTGAGAAGAAAGTTTTTTTAGGAATTTCAGATATTGCATCCACATTGCTGCTTTCTTCAGCATTTGCAATTTTATGTAAATGGGCTTCTACACCAGGCAAATGGCCTGCACCCAAAACGGCAACAATATTGCTTCCTTCCGATTCATAAATTTTGCTTGCAAGATATTTATCTCTTTCGTCAATTAATACTTCTTTTATAACCGGCATATAATCGGACAATTCTTTCATCATATTGTCCATTTCGCTGGTATTCTTTAATTTTTCAATCTGATCGCTTTCAATTTCTTCTTTTGAAAATGCGCTGGAAAGAAGTGTTCCAAGAAGCTTACATTTTCCAAAGAAAGTATTTTTTCCCCAGGCTCTTTTTAAGGTTATCTGAATAGGACGGTCTACAAGAGTTGTCCTGATTGATTTTTCTTCTGCAACAGATAATGCGGCAAGCATTTCGTCCCCGGGTTTTACGCCTACATTTGCGCCCATTCTGCGCTGAAAAGATGCAAGAATTAAATTTGCAATCAATAAAAACCCTTCATTCTTTTTAAGAATTTTAATGATATCAAGGTTTTTATATTTTTCTGCATTTTTAATGGAATCTGCGCGCTGAGAATCCAATTCAATTGCTACGCAGTCCGGATTTAATTCATTTATTGTCTGTTTTACTTCTTCTATACTTTCTTTTGAAACGTGTGCTGTTCCAATTAATGTAATTTTTCTTCCGTTAAGCTCTATGATCTTTTGAGTCTGACTCATTGCTGTAGTCCCCATTCGGCAATTCTGTATTCGAAGAACATTGGAGCCTGCATGCTTGTAACATCAGCATAATATTCCTTTGCAACATCATCTGCCTTATTCAATTCGTAGTATAATCCTATGTAGAATAACATTTTGCCGCGATTATTGCTATTAGTTTCTTTCTGGATTTTCTGCTTAAGTGTTACTTCTGCATTTCGGCTGTAATTATCATTGTAGAATCTTACAAGATCATATTCTGTTGTATTTGGAGTAAGCTTTTTTAATTTTGCCTGAAGGATTTTCTTAGCGGTAAGTGAATCATTTAATTTAAAATAGCAGGCAGCAGTCATAAGTGTGTAAGAATAATTATCTGAATATTCAGCTGCTTTCTGGAAGTATTTTATGGCATTTTTATAATCTTTTTCGCGGTAAGCTAAAATTGCAGTTTCTTCATATGCATAAAAATAATTTGGATTTGTTTCGATTACCTTTAAGTAATTTTCCAGAGCAAGATCCCATTTTTCAAGGTCATCATAACTGCCGGCAAGGTATGCGTATGCAAGAAAATATGATGGATTTACTTCTACGGCTTTAGACCATGCCTTATGAGCTTCATCAAATTTTCCAAGATATCTGAGGTAAGTTCCCTTGTCCAAAAGATAATCATAATTGCTTGAATCATATTCAAGAGCAGTTTCTACATATTTGTAGGCGCGCAGATAATTTCCGTCATCGTAAGCGAGTTTTCCAAGATATGCATATGCCTGTGCATTGTCTTCTTCTATTTCCAGAACTTTTTCAAAATATTTTTGAGAAGCCTTTAAATCGTCTGTGTAATAAGACATCTGCGCATAACCGAGCATTGCATCTATATTGGAAGAATCTCCTTTTAATGCCTTTGCGTAGCAGTCTTTTGCAAGCTTATATTTTTTAGTTAATGCATAATCCTGTGCTTTCTGAATGTTTGCAGAAGGATTATTAGGATCTGCGGCCAAAATCTGATTTAAAGAAGTCTGATATGCTTTTTTGTCGCCTTTTGCCCTGTTACACATAGATAAAAGTTCAAGGGCTTCCATATTTTTATTGTTAGAAGCTAAAACGTCGTTTGCAATTTTTATAGCTTCGTCATACTGCATGTCTGAATAAAGAAGGGCGCCCAAAAGCATTTTTAATTCTGTGTCGTCTTTAAGCTCGGAAGGAAGACTGTCAAAATGGTTAATAGCTCCCTTTATGTCGTTTTTTTCGAGGAAAGCCTGAAGTTCACGTACAAAAATTATATCCGGACTTTCCTGAACCTTTGGTTTATCTTTCTTTTCTTCCGGCTTTTTTTCTTCTTTTACAACCGGTTTTTCTACAATTTCAGGTTCAGTATCTTTTGCAACTTCTTTTGTTGTTCCGCAGGAATTAATGGTAAAAATTAATAAAATAACTGAAAAGAAGGCTGTCAGTTTAGAAGTTTTTGAAAAAAATTGCTTTGTAATCATTTTATCCCACCTTTATATAGTATTACTATAGTTGAAATTTACCGAATCATCTACTAAACTAGCATTATAATGAAAATCAGGGCACTTAGAAAAGCATCGCTACTTTTATTAGTTGATGTTGTTATAATAATCGGCATTTTTGTTCTTCAATTTAGAACAGACTCAAATATAATAGAAAAATTAGGTAATCTTCAGCTTACTTTCTTAAAAAATGAAGAATCAGAGACTCCTGCAATTACAAATTTCCTGCGGCTGTCTTTTAACGGAATTAATATTTATTTTGACAATCAGAATCCTGTAAAAGCTAAAAAAGATAATAAAGAAATTCCTTTGACATTAACAAACTATAAAAAAACAGACAATCTTTCGTATTCTCTGTATTTTTCTGAAGACGTTATATTAAATGTTGCGCTTTCTTCTGAAAATTCAAATGCACAGCTTTTACTTCAGCCATATTTTCCTTCTTCAATCTCGCATCTTGTTCTTCCTTATAATTTTTCCACAAATGTGAAAATTCAAAAGGAATCTGATAATCAGATTGTGCTTGAAGGTAAAAAGAGCTTATGGGAAGTTACTGCTTCTTCAACTCAAAATAATATGCTTGCCTTTGAACATTCCATGTCTATTGCAAGATACGGAATGTATACGGAATCTCAGAAATTCTCTCTTGATGTTCTTGTTGAGCTTCCTGGCGCAGATTCTGCAGTATTTGCTTCTAACGTACAGAAGTTTAAGAATAATATTATCACAAGTTATAATCCTGCTTCTCAGGAAAGTTCTTCGGAACAGGTTATTGCCGCATATGTTGCCGCTATGGCAGAAAACGGAGACTATACAAAGGCTCTCGAAGCAATTCCTCAGTCATTTAAGAAAGGAAAGCAGAGAACTTATTTTACAGCGCCTTACTTAAATACACTCGAAGAAATGAATGATACTCTTGATGCCGCTGTTGCAGATTATGAAAAGAAGCTTACTTCAAGCATGCTTTCTTCATCCCTCGATATCTTTATGATCCGTAATATAGCTCCATTCATGTATATACATTCTACACCGCAGACTGTAATTAAGCTTCTTGATTCTGCGGCCGCAACAGATGTTTCTACACTTTCTCTTGCTCAGGTTACCGGAATTCTTGAAGTTTATGTTGATTTACTTTCTCTTGATCCTGGTTATGCAAGACATCTTGAGCCGGTTCTTGAAGACTGTATACAAAAAATTACCGACTGTTGTATTTACGAAAACGGCGTTCTTACAATTTCAGAAAACGATACCTTCCTTTCTGTAATTCAGGCTGTAGAAACTGGAATGGCTGTTCTTCGTTACGGAATTGCTTCAAATAATGATGTTCTGGAAAAGGCCGGATATGTAATGGTTAATTCATATCTTTCTGATTCAACCTTTGATATAAGAACTTCAGCAAATCTTTATTCAGTTATAGCTTATGACAGTCCTTATTATCCTGGCTTTAAGAAGATTGGTACTGTTTTAGGAAACAAAGTGTGGGCATGGACTTGTGCTAAAGACATAACTTATACACTTTCTTCTGATAATTCAGAATTAATATTTACAATTGACTTCCCGCTTGAATGGACTCATTACGTAATTGTTAAGGGTGTTCCAAAATTCGCAAAAATCTTTATTTACGATATGCAGTTTAGAACTGATCCTCGCTTTGAAACTTATAATTCTTCGGGATATGTTTACAAGGCTCCGACAAAGACTTTACTGCTTAAGTCACGCCATAAGAAGCAGCTGGAAACAATACGTCTCGAAATAGAAAAGGAAAGACCTGTAAGCGCTGTTCCGGCAACTGCAACACCTGCTGCGGCAACAGCACCGGCTGTAAGTCCTGCTGCAGAAACAACGGCCGCCGCAGAAACTTCTTCCGAAAATGGAGAAGAAAATACTTCAGAAAGTACAGAAACTCCTGCACCGGAAGAGACAGTTTCTACAAGAACATATTATTACCCGTCAAATGTTCCGATGGAAGCAAGAAACCGTGTTGATGTGGGTGGAAATACTTCAGAATAATTAAATTTCTTCTATAAAGTCTTCTGATGCAGTTCTCTTTAATATGATAAGGCTTATATCATCCGTAAAAGGCGCTTTTTCCATGAATGATGTAAATTTTGCCATTACCTTATCTTTAATTTCTTCTGCAGAATAGTCTTTATTTTCCTTTACAATATTCATAAGGCGTTCTTTACCAAAATATTCGCCTTTCTGATTAATTGATTCAGTAATTCCATCTGTATAGCAGACAAGAATATCATCAACTGCAAGCCTGCAGGAAACCGGCGGGAACGAAACTTCAAGGTCTTCAATTCCAATAATACCGTACTGTTCATCGCTGTTCTGATATTTTAATTCAACAATTTTGTCTTCCTGTTTAGAGTAAATAAACGGGTAGGGATGACCGGCATTTGCAACTTCCAGACTGCAGACATCATTTTTATTGAATTCGCTGAAGTGGAAAAGAAGGCCGGTAATGTAGTTTTCTACATTTACCTTTTCCTTTATATAAGACTTATTAATTTCCTTTAAAATATCCGATGTAGATTCCTGTTCTGCAATTCCTGCAAGGAAATGCTGAGAAATAATTCCTTTTGCAAGAATTGTCATAAGTCCTGCAGGAATTCCATGTCCCGAAACATCAAAAAGTCCAAGTCCGTACAAGGTTGATTTATTGTAATAGTAATCGTAAAGATCTCCTGAAACTTCATGGTCCAAAGCCTTGTAGCTTACGGCAATTTCCCAGCCTTTAAGAGTCTTGCTTTTTGGAGGAAGAAAGTTTTTCTGAACGTGAGAAACAGTTTCCAGACCACGCGAAAGAATAAAGTTTGCTTCGGTAACTTCTTTTGTTCTTATTGCTACAACGTCTTCCAGGTGAGTATTGAAAGATGATAACTGTTCTTTTAATTCAATATTGTTTATGTACATTTTTCCAAAGCGGATTAAAAGATAAATAAGGAAAATAGTTGCTGTAATAAGCCATCCGTAAATTGTAAAATAAGGCAGATGATCTATTTTTAATATAAGTTTAATAATTATATCAACAATAACTCCAATATCAACCGGAGCAAAACCAAGCAGAAGAGTTATTGAATCTTTTCTTTTAGATTTATCAAAGAAAGATTTAAAAAGGCGCGGAAGACTAAAGAAGAACTGTGTTAAAATGAATGCAGTAAAGAAAGGTGCTGCCCTTGCAAGTGTATTAATATTCGTAAAAAACAGAACGGTAATTGTAGGAATTGCCAATAATATTATTCTTGTTATTACAATTTTCTTTGAATCTCTTATACCTATATAGTGAATTATGAATGAATTTGCAAAATATATTGTTGTAAAGGTTCCTACTCCAAAGAAAAATTTAATTATTGTAAAATAAGAAATAAAAGCCGGCTTTATCCACGGAATTTCAGTAATAAAGAAAGGAACCAGGAAGTGAATGCTGTAAAATAAAAGCATTGAAAAAGACATAAACTGAATGGATTCTTTATATTTTCTGAGTATTACAAAAAGGAAAAAGAAAATAATAAAAAGAATGAACATTACAGAGGCATAAATAAGAAGAATTCTTGAATTAAAGAAGGTTTTTATATCGGCAAGCTTAAGAACATCGGTTTGATTTCCAATAAAAAAATAATCAGAAAGCGAAACTATTGAACCCGGATAAACCTGAATTAAAATTTCGTTTATTCCATCCTGATTAAGTAAAATATCCGGAATCATAAAAAACTGCGAAGCAAAGCCGGCAGAAATCTGATTCGGCTGGAAGGAACCGTACCTGCGTAAAAGAGTTCCGTTTATATAAAAATTATCTGAGGCATTAAACTGGGCAATAAATACGCCTAAATTCTGTTTTTTTAATTCGTTCGGAAGGTAAAAGCGAATTCTAAGCCATAAATAATCGCCGTCTTTTCTGATAAGGTTATTAATTTTTTTAAATTGAGCCTTGTCTAAAGGTTTAAAATCATTTTTGTGGTTTTTTATATTTTCTATACTATATTCTGCAGGCGTTTCCTGATATTCTACGTAATCAGATAAATAGTATCTGAAAGGTTTTTCTTTTGCAGATAGAGATGAAATGAGACATATAAATACAAGAATTAAAAAAGATGATTTTTTTATATAACGCATAGCGCTACTATTATAATCTTTTTTGCTGTATATTGCAAAAAAATTTTAAACGTTATATAATACGATGTCATATTTATACTTACTTTACGCCAAACGGCGATCATAATAGGAGTTAATTATGGCATATTTTTTTGAAGAACCTTCCCACACATTTGATGAATATCTGCTCGTTCCTGGTTATACAGGCCCAGATTGTATCCCTGCCAACGTTTCGCTGCAAACTCCTGTTGTGCGGTATAATAAGAAAAAAGGCGAAAAATGTCCCCTTACAATGAACATTCCAATGACTTCGGCTGTAATGCAGTCAGTTTCTGATGACAAGCTTGCAGTTGCACTTGCAAAAGAAGGCGGAATTTCATTTATTTACGGTTCACAGACTATAGAAGATCAGGCTGCAATGGTTGCCCGCGTTAAGGCTTATAAAGCAGGCTTTGTTTCTTCTGATACAAATATCCGCCCGGATCAGACAATTTCTGAGCTTGTAGCCGCAATTGAAAAAACAGGACATTCAACAGTTGCTGTAACAGAAGATGGAACAGAAAACGGAAAACTCGTTGGAATTATTACAGACCGTGATTTTAGAATTTCTCATTGTGAATCAGATGCAAAAGTAAAAGATTTTATGACTCCTTTGAGTTCACTTGTAATGGCTCAGGAAGGAATTACTCTTGAAGAAGCAAACGATATTATCTGGCAGAAAAAAGTTAATCAGCTTCCTGTAGTTGATAAAAATGGTAAGCTTTTGAGCTTTGTTTTCAGAAAAGATGCCGCAAGTCACGAAGAGCATCCTCTTGAGCTTCTTGATTCTCAGAAGAGATACATTGTTGGAGCCGGAATTAATACACGTGATTATATGGATCGTGTTCCAGCTCTTCTTAAAGCCGGCGTTGACGTAATGACTTTGGATTCATCTGAAGGATTTACCGAATGGCAGAGAAGAGCATTGCAGGATATTCACGGAAAATGGCCTGATGCAAAAATTGGTGCCGGAAACGTTGTAGATGCAGACGGATTCAACTTTCTTGCAGAAGCAGGTGCAGACTTTGTAAAAATAGGTATTGGCGGCGGTTCAATCTGTATTACACGCGAACAGAAAGGTATTGGACGCGGTCAGGCAACTGCAACAATTGAGGTTGCAAAAGCTCGCGACGCTTACTACGAAAAAACCGGTATTTATATTCCAATCTGTTCTGATGGTGGAATTGTTTATGATCATCACGTTACTTTGGCTCTTGCAATGGGTGCAGATTTTGTAATGCTCGGACGCTATTTTGCCCGCTTT
>CAMVBP010000069.1 GCA_947165795.1 uncultured Treponema sp. | reverse complement strand
TGCCGATTACCACGGGTAGGGATTACTGCTATCAAGACTATGCCAAAAAACAGCATAAATGCTCCCGCCATGATAAGTGATAAACGCAAAGGGCTATATAAAGAAAGTTCTTTCAAATCTTCAAAAAAAATGCCACCCAATACAACAAGGACGCCAAGGAATATATAGGTACGAGCAAAAATTGCTAGTCTTGTCGCCCTACCAAACTTTACATAACGCATATTTGCTGAAAACCTTCGAACATCTTCTGCTGTAACCTCTATAGTACTGAGACCTGGATATGATTTCTCGGAAATAATACCATCCAGCAGTTTCCTGGTCATTTCTTCACTAAATAATTCCAACTGCTGACGAGCTGGTTCTGTTATATTTATACTTTCTTCTTTCATAGTTTACCTCCTCAAAATAACATTTCTAACAACAAAAGACATTACAACATCTTCCGGACAAATGAAAGATGAAAGCCAGAAAGTATTTTCGGGAATTCAAAACCTTAAGAATCTTGCAGATACAACTTATCAGAAATCAAGCCGCGTAAATGAAAATATGGATGAAATGCGCAATACTGCAGAAGCTGCAGTTTCTGCTTCGGACAGAAGCCTTGATGCAACAAGTAAAGTTTCTGATATGATTAACGGCTTTACAACGGTTAAATAAAATAAAAGGTTTTATTCCGGAATTTTTATGACAATTAAAGATTTTAAATTTTCTGCCAGAGAAGAACTCAAACAATGTTCTCCTTCATCTGAACTTGACGTCGAAGTTTTTTTATCTTTTTTTTTAAAGCTGAATAAAACACAAATTCTTCTATCTCAAAATGAGAGAATTCCAGAAGAAAAGCTTTCATTACTTAATGATGCCGTTGAAAAAAGAAAAACCGGTTTGCCTGTCGCCTATATTACGGGGCACAAAGAATTTTATGGTTATGATTTTTTTGTCTCGCCGGATGTTCTGATTCCAAAACCGGACACAGAAATTCTTGTAGAACACGCACTGAATCTTATTGCAGGAAGAATTGAATCAAAAAAGAATTCTATTTTGACAGTCTGCGATATGTGTACTGGAAGCGGCTGTATTGCATTAAGCGTTATAAAAAATCTTATAGAGAAATTTCATATTCCGCAGGAAATTTTTCCAAAATTCATTCTTGCAGATATTTCCTCAAAGGCGCTTGATGTTGCCAGAAAAAATGCAGAAAATCTTTTAAAAGATGAATCCAGTTTAATTCATTCAAAAATATCTTTTATTCAAACAAATCTCTTCGATGCAGTTCCTTATAAATTCGATATGATTTTGACAAATCCTCCATATATTCCGCACTCTATGGTAGATGAACTTTTACTCGATGGAAGAAGTGAACCTCGGCTTGCGCTTGATGGAGATGTTACAATTACAGGCGACAAGGCCGCTTGTGATGACGGACTGGAAATAATCAGAAATTTAATTCCGCAGATAAAGGAACATTTATCTCCGCTCGGAACAGTTCTTATGGAAACCGGCGAATACAATGCAGGAACCGCTGCAAAAATTGCTGAACGCTATAGTTTTAAAACAAAAATTCATAAAGATTATGAAGGCCAGCTTCGCGTTGTTGAAATGAACTGAAAATTCTGATATTTTCTTTTTAATGAGTACAGAGAGCGTTTTTAACTCGGACATTAGAGAGCCTGCACAATTAATAAACGAGTTTTTCTCAAAAAGTGAATATTTTTCGGATGAAGAAACACTTCAGATAAAAAAAGCCTGGAATCTTCTTGTCGAAAAATCAAAGGGACTTTTTAGGGAAGGCGGAAAACCTTACTATCTTCATCCGCTTCGTGTTGCGCTTATACTTTCTCAAAACCGTCTGGACAGCGATACAATAATCTGTGCCCTGCTCCACTCTATTAATGATTTTAATATTACTCCCGAACAAATTAAAAAAGATTACGGAGAAAATGTTGCAAACATAATTGCAACTACTAATAAAATTCTTAATCTTCCAATAAATACAAAAACTCTCCAGCAGTCGGATGCAATAAGAAATATGCTTTTTGCATTGTGCGATGATGCACGAATAATTTTGATTACACTTGCAGACCGCCTGGATAGAATCAGAAATATTAAAAGCTTTACAAAAGAAGAGCAGCATTCAATTGCCTCAAGCGCTATAGAAATATGGGCGCCGCTTGCAGACCGTCTTGGAATGCAGACAGAAAAAAATGAGTTTGAAGACTTAAGCTTAAAATATATAAATCCTCAGGTTTTCTTACAGATAAAGGCAATTGTTGCGCAGAAAAAAGATGAACGCGCAAACTATCTTGATAAGGCTGTAAACAGCATTTATAAATCTGCAGAAAAGCTTGGAATAAAAGTTGAAATTCAAAGCCGCGCAAAACATTTCTATTCAATCTATCAAAAGATGAAAAAAAGAAATAAAGAGGCCGGTGAACTTTTTGATTTACTCGCGCTCAGAATTCTTTGTAATACACCTTCGGAATGTTATACGCTTGTTGGAATTGTTCACGGCTTGTGGAAGCCTTTAGACGGAAGATTCAAAGACTATATTGCAATGCCTAAATCGAACGGATACCAGTCATTGCATACAACAGTTATGTGCGAAGGCAAGCCTCTGGAAATTCAAATCAGAACTTATCAAATGCATAACATGGCTGAGCATGGAATTGCTTCGCACTGGCTTTATAAAAAAGGAACTTCGCGTGAACTTGTTGAAGAAGACAGGCTAGAAATTTATAACAAGCTTCAGAATTTAAAAGAAAAGCTCACCGAAGGAAATAATTTTGAAACACTTAAAAATGAATTTTTAGGTGATGAAATTTATGTGTTCACTCCGAAAGGCGATGTAAAAAAACTTCCTATGGGCGCTACTGCAATTGACTTTGCATATGCAGTTCATTCTTCTATTGGTGAACAGATAATTGCCGCAAAAGCAGACGGAAAAATCATTCCGCTTTCAAAGCCGCTGCAGAATACACAGATAATAGAAATTATTACAAATCCTCAGGCGCACCCGACAGAAAATCAGTTGAATATTGTAAAGACAAGCAAGGCTCATCAGAGAATTCATTCGTGGCTTATAAAAAACGATCCGACTTTCAGCGAAAAAATTGCCGCTTCTCAGACAGCCTCTGCAGCTTCTTCGCCGTCACAGGAAACAACTGCACAGACCGCAGAGATATGGGTTCCCGGAACTCAAACCGGAAAAAGAAGAAAACGCCCGAAAAACACAGACAGAAATTCTGCAGAAGCTCAGCCAAGAGTTAACAGGCGCATTCTTGTAGAAGGCGAAAAAAATGTTTTATATAATATTGCTCAATGCTGTCATCCGTCTTATCCGGATTTAATTGTTGGCTACGTAACCAGAACGAAAGGCGTTTCCATTCATAAAGCAGACTGCCTTATTTACCAGAGAATTCCTCACAAAGAAGAACGAAGCGTTTCTGTTGAATGGGAAACTAAGAAATAAATTCAAAGCTTATAGTTTCTGAATCTTCATCAATATATAAAAGTCCCCAGGATTCATCGTACCCAAAAGACGGAAGAACATAATTCATAAATCCAAGATTGTCTATTGAAGCCTTGTGAAGATGACCGCCAAGCACACACTTTACATTATTTTTTGCAAAGTCAGAAATCAATTTATTTCGCTCAGTAGTTTCTGCCATATTTGAAGTATCACGATTGAAGCGTACAAAAGGATAATGCGTAAAAACAACTTTTGGTCTTGGATCGGTTTTCATTTCTTCAGTAAGAATTGTATATTGATTTAATCCGATAGTTCCAGAAGCCGTATCCAGACTGTACCAGGAAAATTTAGAAGTTTGAAATTTGTAAAATGTTTTATGAGGATAACAGTTTTTCTTCCAGTTTTCCCAGTTCCCCTGATAAATATCATGATTACCGCAAGTATTAAAAATTAATCTGATTCCATATTCATTCTGCAGCTTTTTGCAAAAAGCACAATACATATCATATTCTTCCTGTCTGCCAAGATCTACCACGTCGCCAAGACAAATTGCAAACACAGGATATTCAGACTTACCTCTTGTCCGTTCAAGCCAGTTATAAAGCGGCGCACAATTTATATCTTTTTTTGCATTGCCAAAATGAGTGTCAGAAATTATTAAAACCGTGTATTTCCCGCTTAACGAAGAAATTCCCGCAGTAGAAAAACTATTATCGGTTGAAGAAGAAAGCAAATTAAACTCTTCTGTCCGTTCGTCCACATTGTTTCCATCATAAAGAAAATTCCAGCTTCCATAGCAGGAAATAAGCAGGGAAAGAAAAGCTGTAATTATTAATAATCCGGAACGTTTAAAACTCATAAAACTACCTTGAACGAAAACCTTAAAATTGCTTCATTTAAATATACGGCACTAAAAAACATATCAACAAATTTCATTGTAAAATCTAATCCCAGAACAGTATTCTGTTTTGTCGCATAATTAAATCCGAACTTTATAAACGGACTGATTGCTAAAGGATAATCAAAATAATCCTGAAGGTTCACTGCAAACCATAAATCTGCCGTATTAAAAAGATGCCAGTTACATAATAACTCCTGCTGATATGAATAATTATATATCTCGGAGCTGTATTCCTCTATAGCATCTATCGAACTGAGCTTAAAAAGTAATCCAAAAGCATTTTCAAAAGAAAACACAGGACCTTTTATCCATCTGAATCTTGCAGACATAATAAAATCATTTTCTGAAAATTCCCGTACATAACGGTAATAATGCCAGGTTGTTCCAATTCCTGCCTGAAAACAGTTAAAGAAAGTCGGCATATAAATAACACGATTTGTAAAATCAATCTGGTTGTGCTGATATTTTATTCCGGAATCTATTCTGAGTTCATGAAAATCTGCCGCTACAATAAAATCTTCCGACGGCGACGGATTTTTTAAATCTCTTCTGGCAGGAAAACTTAATCCCCATTGTGCACTTAAATCCGGCATTCCATCCGTGAAAAAATTAATGCTATTGTCTTGGGCTGAAAGAGGTGTATATATAAATGCAAAAAAAATAAATAAAAAAAACAGATATTTTTTTTTATCACACATACTATCTTCCGGTATCCCGGATTTTTCCTTCTACGTAATCCGGGTCTAAGGTGCGAAGAAGCGTTGCATCCGGCAATTTATAAGGAAGATAAATAACAGCGGGATGTCCGTCACAAACCCAGTTCATTTTTAATCCGGTTTCTGAATTGATTATTTCCCAGTCGCCTGACTTAACTTTAATTGAACAGAATTCCGGTGATACAAATTCTATATCATCAGAATCTTTAATCATATTTAATGCAGTACATTCGTACATGTACCAGTTGTCTTTTTTCTCAAAAGGAATTACACGACGGTCCGTATGAATTTCCAAATCCTTTAATCTTGCCGCTCTTGCCGAAGGATGCATTGCTTCAAGCTCCGCCTGATAATTTTCGTAACGGCCTTTTCCTTCAAGATAAATCTTTTCAAAATCTTCGCCGGAAATTTCTTTTCCAATTTCTGCCGCTAACTGATACTTACTGTCCGAAGCTCCTGTTGTAGTTTCATCTGCATTGGATTTATTATAATAAAAGCCCGTTGTACTTTCCCTGTGAGAAACATTTTCCAGTTCTTCAACATAAGGCGCCGCTTCTTCTTTAGAAATTTTACCTTCAAGGGCATCGAGAGCTTTTCTATAAGCACGGGTAACCATGGCAACATAATAAACACTCTTCATTCTTCCTTCAATTTTTAAGGAATCAATTCCTGCATTCTTTAAATCATCAAGATGTTCAATCATGCGTAAATCTTTTGAAGAAAGAACGGCAGTAAAATCATCACCTTCAAAAACAGGAAACTTTTCTCCAGGCCTCTGCTCTTCTTCCAGAGTGAGCATTCCGCTTTGTGCAAGTGCACGAGCCGCTTCAAGATTTTCAATTCCAGGCTTTCCTTCAACCTTAAAATTCCATCGGCAGGTATGCGAACAGAATCCGCTCTGAGCGCTTCGTCCTGTCAGATATGCGCTCATAAGGCAGCGGCCTGCATAGGCAATACACATTGCTCCATGAACAAAAGTTTCCAGCTCCATATCCGGAACAGAATCTTTTATACGTTTAATCTGATCAATGGAAATTTCGCGGCCAAGAACAACGCGGGAAAATCCCAAAGACTTATACATTTTTACAGCTTCGCTATTTACGCAGGAAGCCTGGGTCGAAAGATGAAGTTCTACATTTGGAAATTCTTTCTGAAGCAGAGGAACAATTCCAATATCCTGAACAATAAAAGCGTCTATAGGATACTGCTTAAAATAATCAAGATTTTCTTTTAAAGAATCAATTTCTTCGTCATGAAAAGAAATATTCAGTGCACAGTGAAGGCGTTTGCCCGGGTAACGGTTCTTTAATTCAATAACCTTCTTGTATTCATCTTCGTAAAAATTATCTGCCTTAACACGAAGAGAAAATTTTTTTAAACCGATGTAGGCAGCATCCGCACCATAGGCATAAGCGTAAGATAATTTTTCTACATTTCCGGCAGGAGACAGTAATTCAATTTTAGACAACTTATGCCTCCGAAAATAAACTGTGCTCCAGACGAGGTTTGTTTTCTATTTGAAGGGCTTCCTGACCTGCAAAATTTTCCGTTACAATTTTTCCAATTTTATCAAGCGCAAGATGAGATTCATGTAAATATTCATCTGCCATCTGGAACATAAACATCATATCAGGCCAGACATCAAGCAGGCAGGAATTTCCTGCCGCAATAAGTTTGTCGCAGAAAAGCTTAGCATCTTCCAGAAGAATTTCTTTTGCACCCATCTGAATAAATACCGGAGGAAAATTCTTAAGCATAGATTCATCTGCAAGTAAAGGAGAAACAAACGGACTTTCTGTATTTGATTCATAAGTATAAATCGAAGCACTTTTTCTTAATACATCAGAGTTCATTACTTCATCGCTGATTTTTTTAGAAGAAACTAAACGAGAAGAAGAAGAAAGATTAAGCCATGGAGAAAGAAGTACAACCTTGCTGATACATGAACGGTAACGGTCGCGCAGATTAAAAATTAATGAGCAGGCAATTGAAGCCGCAGAACTATCTGCGGCAATTACAATTTCGGGAAGCATTGGCTTTGCGCCTTTTTCTGTAGATAACGAACAGTTAATCTGCTCTTCGGTAAAAAGCGATTTAAATACGCCCTGAATATCTTCGTTTGCGGCAGGATACGGATATGCAGGTGCAAGACGATAAGAAGGAATTACAACCCTGCAAAAACATTTAGCAGCAAGAGAAGAACAAAAGCTTTTATAAGAAACTTCAGAACCGCCGACAAAAGAGCCGCCGTGAATATAAAGCATTACACGGTTAGAAGCATAAAGCTCCGGAGAAAGAACCGTACAGTCAGTATTTCCATATTTATATTTAGAAGCTTCTACTCCATTAGGTAAAAAAGTAGTTTTAAAACCTTCATCCAATTTTGCACGAAAAGAGTCTACGTTAGACTTTGAATTGAAGGTGAGAAGCTTTAATTTTTTAATTGCACTTTTTCTATCATTTTGCATTGGCATAGTAAAAAGTATAGCAAAAATTTTTGTATTTTGCTACATTATATAGCAATTAAACATTACTTTATCAGGAGGACAAAGATGCCAATTAAAATAAACTCAGATTTACCAGCTGTTGCTAATCTCGAAAAAGAGAATATTTTTGTCATGCCTGAAAACCGCGCAAGTAAACAGGACATTCGTCCGCTTAAAATTGCAATTGTAAATTTGATGCCGACAAAAGAAACTACCGAAACTCAATTGCTCAGACTTTTAGCAAACTCACCTCTTCAAATAGAAGTTTCGCTTGTAAGAATGGAAAATCACACAAGCAAAAATACCGATGAACAGTATCTCGAAAAATTTTATATAACTTCAAATGAACTTTACAACAAAAAGTTTGACGGAATGCTGGTTACTGGAGCTCCGGTAGAGCAGATTCCTTTTGAAGAAGTTGATTACTGGAAAGAGCTTTGCGGCATTATGGATTACGCAAAGAAAAATGTTTTTTCTACCTTGTATTTATGTTGGGGAAGCTTTGCAGGACTTTATCATTTGTACCGAATTCCAAAATATCCTCTTGAAAGAAAAATGTCCGGTATTTTTATGAATCAGCGATGTGTAAAAGCAGACCCTCTTATGAGAGGCTTTGATGACACATTCCCAATTCCTCAAAGCCGCCACACAACCTTAAAGAAAGAAGACATTCTCAAATGCAAAGACCTTATCATCCTTGCAGAAAGCGCAGAAGCTGGAGTTACAATCGTTAAGTCAAAAGATAACAGAGAAATTTTTATGACCGGCCATCTTGAGTACGACACGCTGACTCTTGCAGAAGAATATTACAGGGATATAGAAAAAGGAATGAATGTTCCGCTGCCAAAAAACTATTTCCCGACAAATAATATAAACAGAATGCCAACAAGCTACTGGCGCTCAACAGCACACCTGTTCTACTCAAACTGGCTGAATTATTATGTCTACCAGGAAACGCCTTATAACTTTGTTTAAACCTAAACACTGATTTCGGCGTTTCCTCGCATTTTTTTTCTTCCGAAAAAAAAGTGCGCTGCGTGCATTCTTGTCTGTCTAAACGCCTTATAACTTCGTTTAAACCTAAACACTGATTCCGGCGTTTCCTCGCATTTTTTTTCTTCCGAAAAAAAAGTGCGCTGCGTGCATTCTTGTCTGTCTAAACGCCTTATAACTTTGTTTAAAACCGAAAAGGGATTCCGGCGGTTCTTCGCATTTTTTTCTCTGCTGGCATTTGTGCTTTACAATCTAAAATTTCTGTCTTATCATTATTGTATGGATGCTAAAATTATTAATCATTTTTTAACTGAAGGCGTTAATGCATTTCAATCTATGTTTGGAATTACGCCGCAAGCCAAAGAACCTCATATTCTTGATATTCATGCGGGACATTCCTGGGAAATTTCGGGCTTACTTGGAATTACGGGAGATGTAAAAGGTGTAGTCGCATTCAGACTTCATAAAACCCTCGCAGGAAAAATGCTTGCACTTTCGGGACTCGAATGTAAGCCGGAAGAATACGAGGATACGACAATCGGACTTGTCAGTGAATTTACAAACATTATTTCCGGACATGCTGTTTCTGCAATTAAAGATTACAGCATTGATATTTCTCCTCCATTCTGTGTAATGGGGCATAACCACATAATTGCGTGGCCAAAAAATTATCCGGTAATTGGAATTCCTTTTTCCACAACTTACGGTCCGTTCGAAGTAGACGTTTGTTTTAAATAACAAATTTTTTATACGGGCGTTGCGCGTCAGTAAACTGCCGCGCCGCGCTTTTCGCGCTTCGCTAGACGCTCATATAAAAAAATAAGGCTGTCCAAAGACAGCCTTATTTTTTTATACTTCGGCGCTACAATCGCTAACGCTATTTACACAACTCCCGATATTTCTGAGCAAGTCTCTTAGACTTAACAGCAGCAAGACCGCAGTAATTTGAAGGGTGTTCGAAGAAGTTTGCAGGGTTCTCAACACCAAGCTTTTCGAGCTGAGCTGTGATATCTGCATATTCTTTTTCGTGAGTTTTGAGAACCTCGAAGAAGGTCTTTCCGCTCTGCTCTGCTTCAAGAGTAATCTTACGGATAACCTCGTGTCCGTCGTTGTAGCCTGCTTCGC
>CAMVBP010000068.1 GCA_947165795.1 uncultured Treponema sp. | reverse complement strand
ATTCCAGAGCAGATTCATATTCTTCTGTTGCAATATAAGCATTTCCAAGATTGTAATTAACTTCAAAGCTTTTTGGATTCTGTGCATAAGACTGTTTTAAAAGCGGAAGAACAATTTCGTAATTGCAGTTTTCTTCCTGCATATACAATCCTGCAAGATTTGCCTTTGCCTTGTAATGAGAATCATTTAGCATAATTGCAACAGAATAAAGCTGTTTTGCCTTTTCAATTTTTCCGTTTCTTTCGCAGACAAAGCCATAATTGTAAACTATGTTTGATTTAGAAACATTATTATTTAATGTATCTTTTTCTTCGTAAGACTGCAGCGCATAATTTTCTGCATCGCTTAGTCTGTTCTGTTCCAGTAAAACCGCAGAAAGATTATACATTGTAAGAGTCCTTATTTCGGATTTGTCCATTTTAGACAAAGCCTGGCGAAAATAAATTTCTGACTCTTCAAGATTTCCGCTTTCGTGACACAAAGAAGCAAGCTCAACAATTGCATTTACATTATCGCTTTCAAGTTCAATAACTTTTTTATAGGCTGCTGCTCCTGCTTCATAATTTCCAAGTTTTTCATTAACTCTGGCAAGTTCAAGATAAGCCTTTTTATATAAAGGATTAATTTCTACAGCTTTTTCAAAAGAAGAACGGGCTTCGTTAAATTTTGAAAGTTTATTATAGGATAACCCCAGATTATAACGGCTCTGTGCAAATAACTCGTTTAAGCCGCAGGAAGTAAGGAAGAAATCTGCCGCTTTGTTAAAATCTTTTGTAATATAAGAAATTTTTCCAAGATCATAAAAATACAGATAATTATTTCTGTTTCTTGAAATTGCAAATTCAAGTTCGTTTTTTGCAGTTTCGTAATCTTTTTTATTTAAAGCTTCCTGCGCAAGAATAAAATGTGCGGCATCATTTTCGGGATCTTTTTCCAGAATTGATTTTGCAAGCTCGAGTGAACGTTCAAGATTTTTATTTTTCTCTTCCGAAGATTCGAGGTTTTCATATGCTTCCATAAGTGAATAAAGTTCATCAAGTTTTTTTTGATTTTCCGAATCTTCTCCGGAAGCATCTGCAGTTAAAGCTTTTTCTTCACCGGCAGATTCATTTTTTATATCCTCTGATTTTTTATCTGATTTAGACTTTTTACTTTCTTCAGTTTTATCTTTGGAAGATTTGTCATCTTTTGAAGATTTTTTTCCTGAAGCAGTACTTTTTTCTCCGCCCGAAGTTTTTTTGTCAGAAGAAGTTTTTCCTTCAGCAAAAAGTTTTTCACTGCCATTATCTGCGCCATTTAATAATTCGTCCGTACCTTTTTCCGCGCCATCGTCCATGCCAGCATCTAACCCGTTTTCCGCGCCGCTCAAACCTTCAGAATCAGCAAAAGCTTCTGAACCGTATAAATTATCTGCGCCGGATGATTTTTTTTCAGGAGAAATTTTATCATCAGGATTTTTACTTGAAGAAACTTCCATACCTGATTTTCGTGATTCAGTCTTGCAGGAACATCTGAATATACACAGCAAAAACAACAGGATAATTATACTTCCAGCGATAAGTATTTTCTTTGTGTATTTTCTGTTTTTAAGGTCTGAAAATTTAATCATAATTAATCAAGTTCAGATTCAAAATCGTATTCAATAAGTGAATCAGCGTCTGAACTCATGCTTGAAGCATCATTTGACTGAAGGGAATTTGTAACATCTTCAAGAAGCTTTTGACGGCTTTCATTTTGTGAAGTCTGCAAATCTTCGAGAATCTGTTTACGGAAGGCTTCTTTTTCTTCTTCTGTCATTCCGCGGGCTGAATTTCCAGCCTGCTGATTTTTTGCTGCAAGCTCTTCGAGCTCTTTCTTGCGCTTTTCGTATTCAATTTTAGAATCTTTATCTATATCTTCCTGTTCTTTTTTCCACTGCTCATCAAGTTCTTCCCAATCATCACCTTCAAAAATTTCTTCTTCCGGAATTTTAGAAAGACTGTTATCGGAAATAACTTCCCAGTTTTCGCCGGAATCCTGAATTTCTGTATCCTGATTTTTTGCTTCTACTTTTTCTGCAATTTTTGAATCAGCAATTTCTTCCCAGCTCTTTTCTGTAGGATTATCCTGAACTTCCTCATTTTTATCTTTAAGGTTTGCAAGCTCTGCTTCATCTATGGAAGAATCTACAAGCTCCCAGTCATCTTCTGAATTTTCATCTTTTTCTTCAATTGAAGCATCTACAGCTTCCCACATAGCTCTATTTCTTTCGCGTTCTTCTTCTTCGCGTCTTGCAATCTCTTCATCTAAAGCAGAAATAATCAGGGAAATTTTTTCACGCTGAACATCATCAGGATTTTTTTTAAGGAATTCTGAATAATTCTCCCGCGCATTTTTTAACTTATCATCCATCAAAAGAGAATTTGCTTTATTTAAGAAGGCAACGGAAAAATCAGGATCTGCAATTAAAGCCTGCGTAAAACATTCAGCGGCCGCATTATAATCCTGCAGTGCATAATATGAATTTCCCTGATTAAAATATAAAATACGTGCATTTTCCGGCTGAGCTTTTATTCCGCGCGAAAAAGCTTCTACAGATTTTTCATATTCACCAATCTGATAATAAGAAAGCCCCAGAAAATTATAAGAATTTTCGGTAATATTTTTCTTTTGAATTTCACTTTCAAGTACCTGCGCAGCATCAACAGGATTATTTTCTTTAAATAATTTTTCTCCCTGAGTCTGAGAATAAACTGCTGAAGAAAAAGAAAAAAAAATAAATAAAATGAATAAATATCTGTTTTTAATCTATTTACCTCAAAATAATAAAGAAAGTTTTGAAAAAATAAATAATTATAAATTATAAAATCAGTTTGACACTTTAGCATAAATTCAATAATCTTATTATCGAAGTTCTGTTTACTTTCTTAACCAACTTTATTATTGGAGTTTTACAGGAATGGGTATCATAATTGTTATTGCACTGCTTGTAGGTGTAATCGGAATATTAGCGTTCTTTGTTATCAAAAATATTATATCTCCGCAAAAAATCGATGCCGTTCCAAAGCTCATAAAACAGGGCAAAACCCAAAATGCCATAAAAATAGCAAAACAGATTATTGCAAAAGATCCTAAAAATTTTACCGCTCATTATTATCTTGGAAAAGCTTACCTTAAAGAAAACAGAAAAGAACTTGCAATTCTTGAATACAAATCTGTAGATGAAAACGCAGTTTTTGGAGAAGGAATTGAAGAAGTTGATTTTAGAAAAGAATATGCTTATCTCCTTCTTGATTATAAACAGCAGAATGATGCTTTAAAGAATTTTCTTCTGCTTACAAAAATGGAACCTACAAATGCAGACAACTTTTTCCAGGCAGGAAAAATTTACGAACTTCAGAGCAGATACGACATTGCGTTAGGATTTATGCAGAAAACTGCAATGATCGATAAAAAACATGCAAAAGCTCATGCCGAAATTGGAATGATGTATTATAGAACAAAACAATTCAATGAAGCTAAAAAAGAGATTGCAACAGCCTTAAAGCTTAGTCCCGATACATATTCAAGCTATTATTACCTTGGAAAAATATTCAAGGATGAAAAAGATTTACAGGGAGCCTTAAAGGCTTTTGAAAAAGCGCAGAGAGATCCGGACGTAAAACAAAAAGCAATTATTGAACACGGTTCCTGCTATATGATTGCCAGCCGCTATGACAATGCAATGGTAGATTTTCAGCGTGCAATTGAATTGGATAAAAACAACAGTTCTTCTGAAACTCTTTTTGCCCGCTATTTTCTTGGACTCTGCTATGAAAAAATCCGTAAAATTGATAAAGCCCTTGAACAGTGGGAAGCCATTTATAAAATTAATAAGGGCTTTAGGGATGTTTCGGCAAAACTCACTGAATACAAGGATTTACAGGCAAACGACTACCTTAAAGATTATTTAACCAGCAGCAATGATGAATTTGCCGAAATCTGTAAAAATGCAGCAGCAAAAGGACTTGGACTTCAGGTTTTAAGCTGCGATTCAAAAAAATGGGGAGCTCAATTAACAGGAGTTTCTAAAGGCGATGATTCATGGATGAACGTAAGAAAACAGGTTCTTCTTATTAGATTTTACAGAAATCCGGAGCCTGTAGAAGAACAGGAAGTTCATGAAGCGCTCGATACTATGAAATCCATAAACAGTATTAAAACATTCCTGTTTTCAAGTTCAGGATATAATAATCAGGCCAGACGTTTTGCAGAAAACAGACCTATTGAACTTATTGACAAGCAAAAACTCGAAGCTGTGCTTTCAAAAGCAGGAAGCTAAACAGGATGTTAAATTAAAAAATGAAGATTTTATGCGTTTCGGATTATGTAGATCCTATGATTTACAATCAGAATGTTAAAGAAGCCTTTCCTGATATAGATTTAATTTTATGTGCCGGTGATTTACCATTAGATTATGTAGATTTTATCGTTACAGTATTCAATAAACCGACATATTTTGTATTCGGAAACCACAATCTGGAAGAATTTCATTATTATCATCCGACAACAGCAGTAAGCAGCGAAAAATTTGCAGAACATTTTGCAAGTTCTCACGGCCATGGTGCCATTTATTTAGGTTTTAAAAGTTTTGAAGACTGGCGTTTTCCAGTAATTAATGATAAGGGTAAATCAACCCCCCTTTTAATTGCCGGAATGTCGGGCTCAAGGAAGTACAATAAAGGATTATGCCAGTATACGGATTTTCAGATGAAATTAAAACTTTTCAAACTGATTCCGCGGCTGATCTGTAATAAATTAAAATATGGACGTTATCTGGATATCCTTATGACACATGCGTCTCCACGTCATATTCATGATAAGGAAGATCCCTGCCATGTAGGATTTGAATGTTACAACTGGTTTCTGGAAAAATACAAGCCTGCATACATGATTCACGGACACATTCATCTTTATGATATGCGCGAAGAACGTGTCGGCAAATATTTTGAAACAACGGTTGTAAATGCATATGCACATTGTGTAATTGAATTTCCGCCTGAAACAGAAGATTCAAAACAATCGCAGACTACTCAAAAATCATAATTCCGGGAGGTTTATTAATGAACATGGTATCTGCACAATCAGAAGAAGATTTTAATAAAGCAAGAAATAAAGCATTTGTAAATTCCATTCAGCATCTGCTTTCGCCGGAGGAAGTTTCCCTCATTTCTTTAAACGACGTAAAGCAAATGATAAAACCTATGAATGAAACATACGTAGGAATGAAGGTAATTCCAATTGCTAAAATTGTTGGAAGCGAAGGCCGTTATAACGATTTTGACAATCGTTTTTTCCCTAAAAGTTCACATTTAAAGGCAAGATGGGAACATGTAGACGAAGCAGCACTCCGCTCAATAGATTTACCACCTATAAAAGTATACGAAATTTCGGGATTATTCTTTGTAAGAGACGGAAATCACAGGGTTTCTGTTGCAAAAGCAAGGGGAACAGAGTTTATAGATGCAGAAGTTGTTTCACTTCAGAGCGAAATTGTATTAAAACAGCCTGATAATATAAAAGATATCGTTAATCAGATTATAAACTATGAAAAACGTGTTTTTTATTCAGAAACAGGTTTTGGCGATATAACTGATTACTGGTGCCTTGATTTTTCGCGCACAGGACGTTACGACGTAATTTACAATCATATTCTGACACATAAATACTTTATGAATCAGAATAAGGAAGAAGAAATAAGCCTGGCCGAAGCTATCGATTCGTGGTATAAGAATGTTTATTTTCCTCTGGCTTCTACAATCAATAAAAATAAGATGCTCCGTTCATTTCCGCACCGAACAGTTGCCGATTTATATGTCTGGCTTGTAAGATACTGGGATGATTTAAAGAAAAAGTTTGGAGATGACATTTCTATTGATGAAGTTGCTAAGAATTTTGAAAAAACATACAGAATTCCTCTCCGAAGAAGAATTGTAAACAGAATTAAAAGCATAATTCTAAGAAAAGCAATAGAAAACAGCTCAACAGAAACTCTGGACAAAGAAACAGACGCCGAAGTAAAAGAAACAAAAAATCATCTGTAAAAGGTGATATAGCAAAAGAAATATGTATGCAAAAAAATGTTGACGGCTAAAAATTTCAATGTTAGAATAAAAATACAAATATTTTTTGTTAAAAAATTTAAAAATGCGTTAATTCGCTTAAATGGGAGTTACTCTTGCCAACTATTGATTCATTTATAGGATTTCCTTTGCTGCTTTGTGCGGGTGTAGCAGTTATACTCATTGCACTCATGGCGATTATAAAAATCAAAAATACAGCAAAGATTAGTTTCATTTTTTTTGTTGCAACAGCATTGATGCTTGTGGGTTCAATTTACTGTTATTATAAAGAGTATTATATATATTTCGTATTTACGGCTATACTCTGTGAGCTTTCGTTAATACCTATTATGATAATTAAGATTTTTGATACTCCAAAGCGACGTGAAGAAAAACTTGCAGAAAAAAATGCAAAACTTGCAACCAGTCAGGATTCAGATACAGTTACTAAAGAAGTTGTTGCAAAACTCGAAGAAAAACATCAGAAATTACTTGATGTAAACAAAGATCTTATTTCTAAGCTTTCAACTTTCTTCTCAAGCGACAACAGTATGGAAAACTTCCTGGAATATTGTAATGATATTCTTATGGAAAAAGTTAAAGCCGATGGTTGTGTAATTCTTATCGCAGATGATTATGACAATACTCTTGCAGTAAAATCATTCAAAGGTTCGTTCCCTCCTCCATATAAATTGCCGGATGACCTTCCTCATAAGCCTATTCGCGTAGAAACTAACTTCAAATTTGCACAATTCCAGCTTGAAGGCAATATTTTTGGTGATATTTATTCAAATGGAGAACCTGCATACATTCCGGACTCTGTAAAAGACGGAAGAATTTATCAGAATGGACCTGAAGAATTCTTAAGATGCGGAAGCTATATTTTTGTTCCTATCAAGCATGCAGAAGGAACTCTTGGTGTAATTGCACTTTCAAGAAATCCGGAAAACGAAAAGTTCTCTAACGAAGACTTCAATGAAGCTCTTATTCTTGGCGATGCAATTTCTTCAACAATGAGACCGCTTTACAGCTTCCTTGCTTATGCAGAACATACTGAATTGAACAAAGGCGGAAGCATTGCTTCTAAATATCAGAAAGACATGCTTCCTGCAAAACTTCCTGTTATTCCAGGACTTTCAATCGGATGTTTCTCAAATGCGGCAGAAAATGTCTGCGGTGACTACTACGATATTATAGTTGCAAGAAAAGATAAGGTTTCGTTTATTATGGCAGACGTTGCTGGAAAAGGTATGAACTCGCTTATCGTTATGATAATGATTCGTGCAATTCTTAGACTTGCCGTAAATACAAATCAGTCTGCATCAACTATTATGTCTTGGACAAACAGAGGAATTTGTCTCGAAAGCACAAAGATTGACCACTTTGCAAGTGTTGCACTCATAAACTACAATGCAACAACAAAAGAAGCAGAAATCTCTACTTGCGGAAATAATCCTGTATTCCTCTATTCTGCAGAAACAAAAGAGTTTAAACAACTCTCTTCTATAAGCGAACCGCTCGGTGTTACAAAAGACATTCTAATCAGATAATTAAATTAAATTCTGGAGATATTCTTGCAACTTGTACCGATGGTTTACTTGAATCTCTTAGTGAAAATGGTGTACAATATTCAACCGACAACTTTAAAAAAGTAATTGTAAAAAATTGCAACGCAAATGCAAAAGATATTTCAAACCGTGTAAAAGACGATTTGAAAAAGTATTGTGGTATTGCGCAGCAATATGATGACCAAAGCCTTCTGGTCATTAAAATTCAATAGAAAGGAGCTTCTATATGGAACTTAAAATACGAAAGAACGGCGATGTTTATATTATTGACGTAACCGGAGAAATGGATCTTTACAACTCCTATAAACTGAAGGAGCTTGTAATGAAAATGTTGGAGAAAAATGTAAAGAATTTTGTTATCAATCTGGAACAGGTAGATTACATCGACTCGTCTGGAATTGGTGCACTTATTTACATTTGTTCAACAATTAAAAAGATGAATTTAAATCTAGCTATTGCAAATATTCATGGTTCAGTTAAGAAGGTAATTGAACTTACAAAACTTATGGGCTACTTCCCTATTGCAAACAGTATTGAAGAAGCTCTTTTAATGGTTAAAGAATAATTGCGAGAGTTAGGAGGATTATATGATTCAGGAATTTAAAGAACTTCGCTCGGATGAGAATGATCCATTATTTGATAAGACAAATATGCTAAAGAAGGAGTTTCCATCAGACTTCAGACAGATCAGATATTTTACACTTCTGATTGTTCAGTCTGCACCAACAGAAATTAAAGAGTTAAACCTTCTTGAACAGCAGATTAGTGAAGTAATTAAAAATGCTGTAAAACACGGAAATCACTGTGACATAAATAAAAAAGTAACTGTTTGGTATTCATTCAGCCCTACACATGCTCATATTATTGTTCAGGATGAGGGAGAAGGCTTCCAGGATCTGGAAAAATGGAATGACTTTAACAGAAAGAGAATTGAATGTCTGCACAAAAATGACTTCTTACAGCTTGCAGACTACGTTTCATTCCGTACAAAAGAATCTGACAGCCAGGATGGTGGTAACGCTCTTTTTGCTGCCCTTGAATACTGGAATGGCGGTTTCGTTTATAACGGAAAACGCAATGCAGTTGCAATGCTTAAAAAATATCAGACAAAGTTCCATAACGGAATGGACGGTGAATAATCACCTCAATTTCGAATAAAGCTCGAAAAGGAATCCAATAAAAAAAGTTGGATTCCTTTTTTTTATATGTAGCAATTTTTTTTGCAAAAAAACATGTAGTCTGTCGAGTTTTTCAAAAACTCGTAAACAAAAATAAAACGGGAGTCAGAAATTTTCTGACTCCCGTTTTATATTGGGGGCGGCGATGAGCCCCCAATATAATCAAGTTCTTGTGGAATGGAGATGGGGGGAATTGAACCCCCGTCCGAAAAAGTAAACCAGGTACATCTACAAGTTTAGTTATGCGAGGTAGTTGTCGGGAGCCGGTAGCAGCATAACAAGCGTCGCCTCCGTATTCTGATTAAAAGTCCCGCGCAAAGACCAGACACAATGCGCAGCAAGTCCCGATAAGGTAAAAGAAGATCAGGCAACGCGGAACAGGGCCGCCTGAGTTCCTGCACGGCTACTTACGCAGCGAGTGCTTCTGCTTCGAAGTAAGCTTCATCAGCTTCTTCTTCTTTTCTTGCGAAAATTGCAGTTATTTTTTTGTCAGTTTAGAGGACCTTCACCCTCACCTGCAGTACAAGATTTCCCAATTCCGTCGAAACCGGGACATCCCCAAAAGCGAAACCCATTATGAAATATCAAAACAGAATTGTCAAGCCTAACAAACTAATGTAGTAAACGACATGAATTTGTTCTGATATATATATCCCCTTCGTGCAGGGGCGCTCGGCATTTTCGGCGGTTGCTGCGTCACTCGCAACCTTTTTTCCGAAAATGTCTGAGAAGTATAGCTGTTTTCATTATCATACCATGCGGCGATGGTTAACAGAGCCGCACGGAGCGATTTTGCGCAGCAAAATTGCGACAGTAGGATAAAAGATAATGAAAATTCTTACAAGAACAAAAAAAATGCCTCGCCGAAGCGAGGCATTTTTTATTTACTCATAATCACT
>CAMVBP010000067.1 GCA_947165795.1 uncultured Treponema sp. | reverse complement strand
GAACAACTGCTTTTCCTTCATCAAGCTCTTTTACAAACTCGTTGATACCGCCTTCGAATTTTAAAACTTCTTCTTTTGGATTTTCAAGACGTTCATCGCGGAATACGATTACAACACCAGAGTTCAAGAATGCAAGCTCGCGAAGACGATCGCGGAGAACATCAAAATCATAAGTTGTAGTTTCTGTAAAAATTGTTTTATCTGCCTTCCAGCGGATTGTTGTTCCGTGTTCGTCTGCGCTGCAGTCGCCTATAATTTCTACTTTTGTTTTTGGAACACCGCGTTCGTATTTCTGCTGATAAATGTGGCCGTCGCGTTTTACAGTTGCTTCAAGCCAGTCAGATAAAGCGTTAACGCAGGATACACCAACACCATGCAAACCGCCCGAAACCTTATATGAACCCTTATCAAATTTACCGCCGGCATGAAGACGTGTAAGTACAAGCTCAAGGGCAGAAATTTTTTCTGTAGGGTGAATATCAACCGGAATACCGCGTCCGTTATCTACAACGCGTACAATGTCATCGCGTTCGAGTGCAACTGTAATAGTATCACAGAAGCCTGCCATTGCTTCATCGATTGAGTTATCTACTGTTTCATAAACAAGGTGATGAAGTCCACGTGGACCTGTAGAACCAATATACATACCAGGGCGTTTGCGGACAGCTTCGAGTCCCTTCAAAACCTGTATGTTACTTGCACCGTAATCTGCTGACATCGTTTTTTCCTTATAAACTCGGCGTTAGCCGCCGAACATCCATGTAATGTTTTTGTTATTCCTTTTAAATGTAATGAATATATAATTTTAACTGAAAATGACATAAAATTCAATGTTTCAAAAATTTAGTTCGGGTTTTACTTGGCGTATGACAGTTTTTTTGCTAAATTCAATCTTATGAACATTAATCTGATTTTAGCAATTGTTGCAGGTCTCTTACTTGTTGTTGGTTTTTTAGGAACCTTTGTTCCAGTATTGCCGGGAGCTCCATTGGCCTGGCTTGGACTTCTGGCCGCATTTTTTTCTGAATATTGTAAAATATCAATTGCCGGATTAATAATAACCGGAATTATTGCGGTTGCAGTTTCTATTTTAGATAATGTTTTCCCTATTTTGATGACGAAGAAATTCGGTGGAAGTAAAGCGGCCGTTACGGGTTCAACAATCGGATTGATAATAGGATTTTTTATTGGACCTCCAGGAATAATTTTAGGACCATTCGCAGGAGCTTTAATTGGCGAATTAATTCACAGAAAGGGCGAAACAGAAGGCGTTTTTAAAGCCGGATTAGGTGCTTTTGTTGGATTTTTAACAGGTACCGGCTTAAAAATGATCTGCGTTTTAGGATTTATCTGGTACTATATAGCAAGTTTTATAAAATAAAACGCCAAATACGCCGGAAATAAAAAAAGCGGAACTGTTTAATACAGCTCCGCTTTCAAATTATAAAGAAATTAGAATGCTAGATTTTATTCGATAATGAATTTATCTTTTCCGGCTCCACATTCTGGACATTTGTAATCTGCGGGAACATCTTTCCAAGCAGTTCCTGGTGCAACATTATTTTTTGCGTCACCTTCATCTTTGTCGTAAACGTGACCACAATTGTCACATTGCATTCTTTCCATTAGATCACCTCTCAGAGTTTTTTTTGTACTCTATTATTATAACATCAATTTTCTTATATACAAGTAAAAAATTTTAATAATTCTGCCGGACACTCCCTATTTTCAAAATCTTTTATATATAATAATATGCACTCAATGGATATATATTTTTCAAAACCTGGTGTAATGAGTTGTGCAGGTTATAATATAGAAGAACTTTGGAACAGCGTTCTTTCTGGAAATCAAAAAAACATAAAAAAAGTAAAAGCCTGCGATAATGAAGAATATTTTGCAGCAAGAATTCCAGATACAGATTTAAAACCTTCTTCTGCACGCTACAATATGAAGATTATGCGCATAGAGGAAGCCGCTCTTGAGCAGATTTCGGAAGAAATTCAAACGGTAAAAAATAAATACGGCAAAGACAGAATAGCTGTTTGTGTAGGTTCTTGCGATAACGGAACTGAATTTTCGGTAGCCGGACACAGAAAATACTTCGAAACAGGTTCTTTTCCAAAAGAATACAGCCTCGAAATTCAGGGTGCAGATTATGTTTCTACATTCATTGCAGAAAAATTTGGACTTTGCGGTCCTGTAAATACATTTTCTACAGCCTGTTCATCAAGCGCGGGCGCAATTATAAAAGCAGCCGAAATGCTTTATGCAGATATTGCAGATGCAGTCATTGCAGGCGGAATAGATATAGCTTCTGATACAACATTAATTGGTTTTAGCTCGCTGGAAGCAGTTTCCAGTGAACTTACAAATCCGTTCAGCAAAAACCGTCATGGAATTACACTTGGAGATGGCGCGGCATTTTTTGTTTTAACAAAAGAAAAACTTTTTGGCGAAACACCAAAGCTTTTAGGTTGGGGCGAAAGTGCAGATGCTTATCATGCAACTTCTCCGGACCCAAGCGGCGAGGGCGCCAAAAAAGCAATAATGCGCGCCCTGGAAAATTCCAAGGTTTTAAAAAAAGATGTAGGATACATAAATCTGCATGGAACAGGAACAAAATTTAATGACAGCATGGAAGCAAAAGCAGTTGCAGAAGTTTTCCAGGATGTAAAGGTTCCGGTTTCTACAACAAAACCGGTAACAGGACATACACTTGGCGCGGCTGCAGCCCTTGAACTTTCACTTTGCTGGAAAGCCCTTATGCAGAATAAAACTGATATTGAGAACTATAAAAAAAATCAGGAAAAATATACAATAAAACTGCCTTTACAGGTGTGGGACGGAGAGTACGATTCAGAAATTCCACAATTAAATATAATAGATAAAAACAATAAAGCATTTGCAGATAGTGATTCAGCAGATAATGAATTAAAAGTATGCCTTTCTAATTCATTTGCTTTTGGCGGCGCAAATGCAAGTTTAGTTATTGGATGGTAAAAAATGAAAGAAATTCAACAGCACATTGAACATGACGAGCTTATCAACTATCTTCCTCATAAAGGAAAAATGTTTCTGCTTTCCCGTGTAACTTCACACGATATTGAAAAACACACAATCACAAGCGAATACGACATTACAGAAAACTGTATTTTTTACGAAAAAGAGTTTGACGGAGTTCCAAGCTGGGTTGGTTTTGAATTTATGGCACAGGGAATTTCAGCCTTAACAGGAATTACAAATACAATAAAAGGCCGAAGTCCGCTTCCTGGATTTATTCTTTCCGTTATGGAATTTAAATCAGAAATTGGATTCCTAAAAAACAATACAACAATTCAGATGAAAATTGCAGAAGATTTCCGCGATGAACAGAATCATGTTTACCGTTATTTGTGCGAGCTTTATGCAAAAAAAGGTGACGAAAAACCAGTTGTAACATCAAAAATTTCTGTTATGGAAACAGAAGATGCGCATGCACTTTTTGGAGACTAATTAACAAAATGGAAAATTTATGTCCTTCACAAATTCTGGAAGCTAAGGAAAATCTTCAGTACGGAAAAATCGAAAGAATAACATATTTTTCCAAAACCTGCGGCATGGACCGTGCGTTTAATGTGCTTTATCCAATAAATTACGACGCAAACAAAAAATATCCGGTTTTTTATATGATTCACGGAATTTTCGGCGATGAAAATTCCTTCACCAACGACAAAGATCTTCATATAAAAGAATTGTTCGGAAATTTTTCATTAAACGACAGTTCAAAAGAAATGATTGTAATTTTCCCGAATATGTTTGCCACAAAAGACAATTCAATCAAACCCGATTTTACGGAAGAAGCAGTAAACTGCTACGATAATTTTATCAACGAACTTACAGTAGATTTAATGCCTTACGTAGAAAATCATTTTAATGTAAAAACCGGCCGCGAAAATACATTTATCTGCGGATTTTCTCTGGGCGGCCGCGAAACACTTTTTATTACAATAAGTAAACCTCAGCTTGCGTCTTACGTCTGCGCAATTGCTCCGGCACCGGGCCTTGTTCCTACAACCGATTTTAAAATGAAGCACAAGGGACAGCTTACCGAAGCCGACATAAAATATTCCGAGCCGCTTCCAAAAGTACTTCTTGTCTGCTGCGGAACAAATGACAGCGTTGTAGGACAATTTCCGCTCAGCTATCACAAGCTTCTGGAACAAAACGGTACGGAACATCTTTGGTACGAAGTTCCAGGTGCCGACCACGATCTTAAGGCAATTCAAAGCGGAATATATAATTTTTTGAATTTAATTTTTAAATAGGGTGTGTCCCCGCATAAATGCGGGGCCGGGCTTTACGCACTTCGCCGACTAACCGCGGCTCATCCCGCTTGCGCGGGACTAAAGGTGCTCCAATCCCTCACACTCAGGAGAAAACTATGAATAAAAACGCATATAATCCTTATCTTCCTTCCTGGGAATATATTCCGGATGGAGAGCCTCATGTTTTTGGAGACCGTGTATATGTTTACGGTTCACACGACCTTGCAAACGGCTGTGTATTTTGTCTTGGAGATTATGTCTGCTATTCAGCTCCTGTAAATGATTTAAGCGACTGGCGCTTTGAAGGAATTATTTATAAAAAAGAAGATGATCCGGCAAATAACGGAAGAATGGTTTTATATGCACCGGATGTTTGTGTAGGCCCGGACGGACGCTATTATTTGTTTTATGTTTACGACAAAGTAGGATTTGTTTCTGTTGCAGTCTGCGATACACCTGCAGGAAAATATAAATTCTACGGATACGTTCATTATAAAGATGGAACTCGCCTTGGAGACAGAAAAGGCGATATGCCTCAGTTTGATCCTGCAGTTATTACAGAAGGAGATAAAACATATCTTTATACAGCATTCTGCGGAAACAACATGAAAGACAGAATTGGTGCCATGGCAACAGTCCTTGGAAAAGATATGCTTACAATAGAAGAAGAACCAAAAGTAATAGTTCCTGGCGATTGTTATGCTTTTGAAAAAGAAAAAGCATTTAAGCTTGCAGAAGAACAGAAAAAATCAGCAGAATGTCCGTATGAACTTTCTTCTGTAGAAAATTGGGAAGGATTTAAAAATCATGCATTTTTTGAAGCTTCTTCAATAAGAAAAATAGGCGACACATATTATTTTGTATATTCTTCTCAGGTTATGCATGAACTTTGCTATGCAACAAGTAAAAATCCTGTCGGCGACTTTAAATATCGCGGAGTAATTGTAAGTAACTGCGATATTGGCATTAATTCGTACAAACCTTCAGACATGCCTGCTGCATACGGTGCAAACAATCACGGCGGAATAGAATTTATAAACGGTGAATATTACATATTCTATCATCGTCATACAAACGGAACCTGGTTCAGCCGCCAGGGCTGTGCAGAAAAAATTAAAGTTCTAGAAGACGGAACAATTCCTCAGGTAGAAATTACTTCCTGCGGATTAAACGGCGGACCTCTTCCTGCAAAAGGCGAATACGGTGCTTATCTTGCATGTAATTTATTTACAGATAAGCCTTCCATGTATGTTGCCCCGGATTATCCAAAGGTAACACAGGACGGCCGCGATCAGGCAAACGGAATTCCTTATGAAGGAATAGAAAAAGCAGAAGATTCTTCATTTATTGCAGGAATCTGTAAAAATACAACAATCGGTTTTAAATATTTTGATTTTAAGGACGTTCATAAAATTTCTATAAAAACACGCGGATATATTTACGGCAGTTTTGAAGTAATGAACAAATGGGACGGAGAAGTTCTTGGAAAAATTGAATTAACAGACAGTTCAAATTTCTGGGAAGAGCATTCTGCTTCAATAGATTTTAAAGACGGTGTAAATGCACTCTATTTAAAATTTACGGGCGGCGGAACCGGACAGTTAAAGTCAATTTCTTTTAATTAATCTGCAGGCCAGCTTATATAATAGAATTCGGAATATTTGCTGCAATAATTGTTTGGGCCGAATTGTCGGGAAGATATCTGTTAGTCTCAAATTTTCCCGACTGGCTTTTCTGATATTGCTTAGGCGTGCAATTCATAAATTCCTTAAAAATTCGCGAAAAATACTGGATGTTGTTAAAGCCGTTTTCTGTTGCAATTTCCGTAATATTTTTATTAGTGTAAATAAGGTCCAGGCACGATTTTTCTACCCGGAATTTATTTATGTATTCAATAATATTCAGACCGGTTTTTTCCTTGAACAGCCTGCAGAAATGGCTTTTACTGTAATCTACAGATTCAAGAATATCATTAAGGCTAATATTTTCAGGATAGTGATTTTTTATATAGTCAATGGCAACATTAATTGCAAAAATACCGTGGTCGTCTGATTCTTCAAAAGGAGTAATCAGCGCATATTGATTGGTTTGCATAAGGTAAGATATTATTTCCATTATAAGAGTTTTAATATAGAAATTACATGCAAAGGAATTTTGTTTTTTTAATTCAACATATTTTTTAATTTTTGCGCATAGCTCTTCAGATAAATTTATAGACCGGTGAAAACGTATGCGTTCAAAAGTCTTTCTGCAGATATCTGTTTTATCACCAATAACCGAAATGTCAAAACAAAAAGCATAATAGTGATATTCAGTTCCTTCCCGGTTTTTAACATAATGAACGGTATCCGGTTCAAGGAAAAGGCAGTCACCTTTATGAACGATATGACAGGTTTCGTCAATGTAAAACTCGGCTTCGCCGTCATCCAGCCAGAAAATTTCGTATTCAATGTGATGATGAGGTTTAGAAAGGTAAATTTTCTGCGAAAAAACGCCTATAGGCAGGTAAAATTCGTCTTTTTTTGTATTTTTACTAGTCATTTGTTAATATTATAGCACAAAAATAGCAATTTTGTATAAATTTTATGCAAATATAAATGTTTATTTCTATTAAAACTGGACTTATCATTATGTTAAACGTTTTACAGAAAAACTAGTTTATTAGTGGTTTTCTCTTATTTTGAATAATGGGAAAGTGAGTTAAAATCGTTTAAAAATAAAGTCATAAAAAGGAGGACTTTTATGAAAAAAGTAATGTTAGCACTAGCAGCTACAGCTGTTCTAGCATTAAGTTTTGTTGGATGTGGAAATGGCGGAGCTAAAAAAAGTGATAAGATGAAAATCTCTGTCTTCACAATTCAGCAGAGGGAACAGCCTACAGCTGACAACCCTACTTACAAATGGATCGAAGACAAGTTCGGTGTAACATTCGATTGGGATATTCTTGTAGGTGATAAAGACCAGAAGATTGGTGTACTTATCGCTTCAGGTGACCTTCCAGATCTCGTAGAAGTAGATTCTGAAAAATTCCAGGGTGCTGGACTTCTTCGCGACCTTAAGCCATTAGTAGAGCAGTATGCTCCAAATCTTAAAAAACACTATGAATCAGCTTGGCAGAAGATGATTTATCAGGATTCTAAGAAAGATGCAAATGGTAACGTTATTGAAGAGCACATCTACTCTCTTCCTAACTATGGTGTAAACGATGGAAAACCATCTGATACATATTACAACCAGAATGCTTGGTGGATTCAGAAAGCAGTTCTTAAAGAATTCGATTATCCTGTAATTAAGACTGTTGATGAATATTTTGACCTTCTTGAAAAATACTATAAGAAGTATCCAACAATTGACGGTGCACCAACAATTCCATTCTCAATCCTTACATATGACTGGGAAGCATTCAACCTCTGGAATCCACCGAACTTCCTCGCTGGATATCCAAACGATGGTAACGGACACGTTGTTCTTGAAAACGGAAAATACGTTTACAAAGACAACTTCTCTGACGAAAATGCTAAGAGATGGTACAAGATGGCTAACGGATACTTCAAACGTGGTTTGATTGATCCAGCTTCTTTCACAGATAACAAAGACCAGTACTTTGCAAAAGTAACACAGGGTCGTGTTCTTGGTTTCTTCATCCAGGGATGGGAATTCATGGCTGAATATGACCAGGCTCTCTATACAGCTGGTATGGACGAAAGAACATATGCTCCACTCGCTGTTACATTTGACGAAAGTATTATGCCATTCTACGTAGACGATGCTCTTCCTAACCTCCAGAGAGGTTATGGTATCTCTACAAAATGTCCAGAAGAAAAAGCTATCAAGATCATCAAATTCATGGATGAAATGATTAAAGAAGAAAACCAGAAAGTTCTTTACTGGGGATTTGAAGGCGAAGACTACCTCGTTGATACAGACGGTTCTATAACAGGAACAAAGGGTGGTGCTTACAGAACTCAGGCTATGAGAGACAACTGGAACGATCCAAACTTCATGCACAAACACACAGCTCAGCTCTGGGCAGAAGAAGCTCCAAAACTCGAAGGAACATTGCCTTCTGGATATACACGCCAGATGACAGACCTTCCATGGGAATACTATGCTAACCAGAAACCTGTAGACGTAGAACTTTGGAAGGCTTACGGTGTAGGTTCTTACAAAGAGTTCATGCAGTTGAATCAGAAACCTCCAAGAAACGCTGGATGGTACCCACTCTGGCAGTGTAACCCATCTGCTGAAAACGGTGGAGAAGAAGAAGAAGCTGCTCTTGCTCAGACAGTTTACGAAAAGAACTATGCAAAGAAATATCTTCCAAAACTCATCATGGGCGATATCAAAGACTTTGATAAGACTTGGGATGAATATGTTGCAGGTATGAGACCATCTTTGGATGTATGGAATGCATACTTCCAGAAGCAGCTTGACCAGCGCGTTAAAGCATACGGTGGTTTTCCAGAGTAATTAATTAAGCGGTAATTTAATATTACCCTTAATCAAATGCAGGAATTCATAAAGAATTCCTGCATTTTACGAAAGTCCACAGAGAGAGTTTTTTCTGTGGATTTTTTTTTGAAAAAAAATGTGATTGTCGGGATATTTCCGATTATTGCTATTAAATTGTCGAGTATAGCCCGGCAGTCAATTATTTTCTGGTGGTTGTTTTTTATGAAGAATAAAAAAAATGAATCTAAAGCTGTAGTAGATAAATCTACGGTTCTTGCAAATAGAAAAAGTAAATTGCAGCTTTTAGGAAAGCAGAAGATGCTTATCCTTATGTCTGTTCCATTTGTTCTTTATGTTATTTTGTTCAGATATGTTCCTCTGTGGGGCTGGACAATGGCATTCCAGAACTATAAACCTAATAAGCCATTTAGTGACCAGGAATGGGTAGGAATAAAATGGTTTGTTACAATTTTTAAAGATAGAGAATTCTTAAATTCTTTAAGAAATACTGTGGGAATGAGTCTTATTACCACAGCGCTTGGATATATAACTGCTATTATTATTGCAGTATTCCTTAATGAAGTTCGTCATATAGGAATAAAAAGATTTGTACAGACAGTATCATATCTTCCTCACTTCCTTTCTTGGGTTATCGTTTGTGGACTTGTAGCAAATGCTCTTTCTGTTGAGGACGGTATTTTAAATAGTATTTTATTGAAGCTTAATTTTGTAAAAAAACCGGTTCAATGGCTGGCAACTCCAAAGTACTTCTGGCATATAGTAGGTTGGACTTATGTATGGAAGGAAGTAGGTTGGAATACAATCGTTTATCTTGGTGCTATGACAGCTATTGATCCTTGTTTGTATGAAGCTGCTCAGATTGACGGCTGCGGACGTCTCCGCAAAATCTGGCACATTACTTTGCCTGGTATTAAACCTACAATTATCATTATGATGATTATGTCTGCCGGACATATTCTTGATGCAAACTTTGAAATGCCATACTTGTTGCAGAATGGTATGATTC
>CAMVBP010000066.1 GCA_947165795.1 uncultured Treponema sp. | reverse complement strand
TAGATGAAGCAGGCTCTTATTTAAATATTATGAAGACCGGTGGATTCAAAGGTCTTGTTGCAAGCCGTAAGAATGTTGCGAGAGTTTCTCCGGAAACTATAAAGCTTGTTATGGCAAGAATCGCAAAGCTTCCTATAGATAATGTTAAGAATAATGAAAAAGAAGCTTTGATGAATATTTCTGAAACTCTTTCGCAGAATATTTTTGGTCAGGAAACTGCCATTTCTCTTACAGCAAAAGCAGTAAAAAGAGCGCGCGCAGGATTCAGAAATCCGGAAAAACCGGAAGCCTGTTTCTTATTTGTAGGTCCTACAGGCTGCGGAAAAACAGAACTGGCTAAATCGCTTGCAAATATTCTAAAAGAACCTCTGTTGCGATACGACATGAGCGAATATCAGGAAAAGCATACTGTAAGCCGACTTGTTGGTTCTCCACCGGGTTATGTCGGCTTTGAAGAAGGCGGACTCCTTGTAAAAGACATTAGAAAAAATCCGCACAGTATTGTTCTTTTTGATGAAATAGAAAAGGCAAACGATGATATTTATAATGTTCTTCTTCAGGTAATGGATTATGGTCAGCTTACTGATAATCAGGGAAGGAAGGCCGACTTCAGATCCTGCATTATAATTATGACAAGTAATGCCGGCGCAAGAGATCTTGAACGCCAGGAAATTGGTTTTGGAACTCAGAGCGACGCAGATATTCAGTTATCTATAAACGAAGCCGTAAACAAAGAATTTTCTCCAGAATTCCGCAACCGTCTTGATGCGGTAATTCCTTTCAATTATTTGAACATTGAAGTTGCTGAAAAAGTTTGCAGAAAGGAAATTCTTAATTTGTCCGAACGAATGAAAGAGAAAAAGGTTTATCTTAATGCGACAGACAAATGTATAAGTTTCTTAACTCAAAAAGGCTATTCAAAAGAATTTGGTGCGCGTAACATTGCCCGAACAGTAGAAACAGAACTTGCAGATAAACTTGTAGATGAAGTTTTGTTCGGTTCTTTGGAGAAGGGCGGGTACGTAACTGCCGATTGTAAAAAAGATCAAATTGTATTTAATTTTGCGGAGTTATAAAAATGACTCAAAATGATTTATCAAAACTGATTTTCAATTCTTATGGAGCAGTCAAAAGAGCAAGAGGCTGTTTCTTATATACAAAAAAAGGTGTAAGGCTTACAGATCTTTTTTTGGAAAACGGAAGGGCAATTCTTGGCTGGGAAGGCGGTTCTGCTTTTACATATTTTAAGAATATTCTTTCGAAAGGTTTAACCGGAAGTTTTTTTTGTGAAGACAGAGAAAATCCAAAACGCATAGATAAAGCCGTTTCTGAATTATTAAAGTCTGAACGGAAAGTTTTTTTCTTCCATACAAAAATGGAAGCATTAAAAACAGGCCTGCTTTTTTCCCGCGATAGTACTTGTGTTTATAAACCATGGGCAGGCGAAGATGATATTTATTATAAATCTGAATGTGTAATTATTCAGCCGCCTCTTCCGTGGACAAATTCTCTTTTTATTCTTGCAGTTAAGTCAGATTCAAAATTTGCGGCTGATTGCGGCGGAGAGAATCCTTTTGGCGGTGAAAACTCTGACATTAACGTGAATATTGCTTCCGGACTAATTTCGGAAAAGATTCCGTTTGCTTTGGAAACTGCAGTTACAAGAGCTATTTATAATTTAATTGCTGAAATTCCGGCACGACAGGAAAAAAACTGGTTTATTTATGATACAGTTCTTACAAAATATTGGGAAAGAAAAGGTCCGTATCTGTTTCCTAAGGTTCCGGAAGAAAAATATGAAGATTTTGTAAAGCATTGTCTTAAAATGGAAATTGTTATTAATCCTGATTACAATGGATTTTCTATAGTTCCTTTTGGTGCAGATAAAGGTGTTTTTACAAAATTAAAGAATTCACCTTTTGTATTTTAATGCCGAAAATCAATATATGACACCACAAATTCTTATGTTTATAATAAAACTGGTTGCCGGGGGCATTGTAGCCTTTCTTGCCATTTATCTTATGTCTAAAAACAGGGATGGCGAATGGATGGCTATCGTTTTGGGCTTTCTTTTTTCGTATGCCGCTTTAGTTTTTGATTTATTGATAGAACTTGGAATAGTAATAAAACCCGATTATAATCTTATGGGAATTCCAATTACAGATTATATTTGCACATTAGTTCCGGATATATTTTTTGCAATTGGTTTATTATTAATGATTTTAAAAAGCAGGAAAAGATAAAATGACTGAAGCAGATGAATTTTGGAATGAATTTTTAAAAGCTACTGGTCGCGATGAAGAAGAACGCTGTGCAGGCGATTTGAATTTTGAAGCAAAAGGTTTTGTTGCTGATGAAATGATTGCATTGGTTCTTTCCGGTAAAAAGACTGCTTTTTTTACAAGCTGGTCAACTTATGCAATTGATCAGGAGCCGGTTCCTGTTTCCGGAGAGCTTTATCTTGTTTTAGACAGAAACGAAAAACCTGTTTGCGTTATAGAAACTCAGAGTGTTCAGGTTATTCCTTTTAATGAAGTAACCTGGGAAATGGCAAAGCTTGAAGGCGAAGATGAAAGTCTTGAAGTCTGGAGAGAGAAAAAGCAGGAATATCTGGAAGAAGAAGGCGATATTATGGGGTTCGAATTTACACCTGATATTAAACTTGTTTTTCAGACATTTAATGTAGTTTATAAAAAATAAAATCGGATTTTTGCAGCGGTGAATGTACAAATTAATGTATTTTTGCTGCAGCGAATTTAGATTTTATTATAAAATATTTAGTGAGGTATTTTTATGGAAAAACAGAATCGTACAATAGGAACAATAATCCTGCAGATAGCGCTGGCTTTGCTTTTTATTGTTAGTGGAATCTGGATTTTGCAGGGTTCAAGAGGAGATGAAATTGCAAAGGCAATTTATTCAATTTTTGACGGTGATGTTGCAAAGGTTATATGTATAATTTTTGGTGTTATTGAAATTGTTGCCGGTGTTTTCTTAGTTATCCGTTTATTCGTTTTCCTGAATACAGGCCTTGATACAATTTTAATGATTATTATTATGATCTGCTGGATTGTTGCAATTGTAATGATAGACTTTATTGGAAAGAATGGTCTGTTCAACAGCTTTGATAAAGATTTTCTTGCTTATTTAAGCCGTCTTGCAAGCCATCTTTTAGTTTTGGGTGCAATTGTAAAGGTTAAAAACTAATATTTTTAATTAAACGAAGAGGATTTAACTATGCGAAAATCTGTTTTAAAAAGTATGTATCTGGCTATATTCATGTTTTGCGTAACAAATATATTTGCCGAAGAACGTCTTATTACTTTTTCTGCAGGTATTTCGACAGGAATTCCATTTTATGGTTCAGAATCAGTTTCAGAAATGAAGGGCAATTTTGATTACGATGCCAGGGTTATTATCGGAACTTTGGCTTCCATAAATATTAATCCTATTGAACAATTTACATTCTTTGTTGGTGCAAATACTCTGGGAGATTTTTCCTGGATGGGCGGCCAGCATTTGAATTTCCTGCATACAGATTTTCCTATAGGAGCAAAAATTTATCCCGGACTTGGCGGCTTAAATCTTGGAATTGCCTATACTCTTGGATTTAGGGCCGATTTTATTAAAACTGAATATTCAGGTTATACAAACAGGGTAGAAGCCTGGGGAAACGGTTTTAGATTACATCTGGAATATAATTTTGCGCATTCCGGACAATCGCAATATTTGCCGTCTATCGGATTAGCGTGGAATTTAATGCCGCGCGGAAACAGTGATTACGATAACATAATCATGGTTTATATACTGGCAAATTTCTAATTAATGTTGTGAACATCTTAAGCTGTAAAAAAAAGCTGCCTGAACACAGGCAGCTTTTTTTATCAGCACAATTTATCGTGCATATTCAACAATTCTTGTTTCACGAATCATTGTAAGACGAATACGACCAGGATAACGTAAGTCGCTTTCTATCTGTTTTGCAATGCTTCTTGCAAGTTCCTTTACGTCTCCGTCCGGAACTTTTTCGTTATTTACAAGTATTCTTAATTCACGACCAGCCTGAATAGCATATGCTTTTTCAACTCCAGGGAAGCCTTCTGCAATAGCTTCAAGGTTTTCAAGACGTTTTACATAGTTATCAATTGTTTCGCGTCTTGCACCAGGTCTTGCAGCCGAAATGGCATCTGCAATCTGAACGATTACTGCTTCCAGAGATTCTGTCGGAACATCATTATGGTGAGCAGCAATTGCATTAATTACGGCAGTTGTTTCACCCATTTTACGTGCAATTTCTGCACCAACTTCTGCGTGGTTCTGATCGCTGTCTGTTTCTGCACCTTTACCGATATCATGTAAAATTGCAGCACGTTTAGCAAGTTCTCTGTCTGCGCCAACTTCTGCAGCAATCATGCTGGCAGCCATGGCAACTTCTTTGGAATGTGTAAGAACGTTCTGACCGTAACTTGTTCTAAAGTACAGTCTTCCCAAAGCACGAATTCCTTCTGTAGGCATATTATGAATACCTACATCGAACAATGCTTTTTCACCTTCTTCGTAAATCTTATTCTGAATTTCGTGAGTCACCTTCTGTACAATTTCTTCAATGCGTGCAGGGTGAATTCGTCCGTCAGAAATAAGGCGTTCCAAAGATTCTTTTGCAATTTCCTTTCTTACAGGGTCGAAACAAGAAATTACAACAGCTTCCGGAGTATCATCAATAATAATATCTACTCCAGTTAATGTTTCCAGAGTTCGGATATTTCGACCTTCACGACCGATGATTCTACCCTTCATTTCGTCGCTTGGTAAAGAAACTGTAGTAACTGTAATATCACTTGTTGTTTCTGTAGAAAGACGCTGAATAGTTGTAATAAGCACATCTTTTGCTTTCTTTTCTGCAGTGAGCTGAGCTTCCTGTTCGATTTTGTTTATTAAAGCCTGCGCATCATGTCTAGCTTCGTTTTCAAGATTTTTAATGATTAAATCTTTTGCTTCCTGTGCAGACAATCCCGAAATTTTTTCCAGTTCCTGTCTGTACAATTCTTCCTGTTTTGCAATTTCGCCTTCGCGTTTTTGCATAGCAAGTTTTTTTTCTGCAAAGTCTTTTTCAATCTTCTCGAATTCAGCAGCTTTTTGATCAAGAAGTTCTTCTTTTTTGTTTACACGAGCTTCAAAACGCTGAACCTCAGCCCGGCGTTCTCTGTTCTCCCGCTCCTGCTGGTTTCTTTCCCGAATGAGTTCATCTTTTGCATTCAACAAAATTTCTTTTTTTTGTGCTTCTGCTTCTCTTATTGCATCCTGCTTTACGCGTTCTGCTTTCTGTTCAGAAGCTGTTAATTGAAATCTGGCATAAATCCAGCGAATAATCCATCCAAGAATAATTCCAACAATAGGGAGAACAATATACCATACTATCTGTGTTGGCATATTATACTCCTACTTTTTAGTTTGCTTGGCAAACTTTTAGAATTATGAAGAAATAAAACATCTCCCTGATACATTAAATTTCTTCATATTTAAATATACTATAATACCTTGATTATGTCAAAGTTGAATTTTTAAAAATCAATTTTTTTTCTTGACGTTGGTTAATCATTTTATTATTTTAAAAATATACGAAAAAACAAACAAATCGAGGTATACAATATGAAAGTTAAACCATTAGCAGACAGAGTTCTTGTAAAAAATGACAAAGCAGAAACTAAAACTGCTGGCGGACTTATTATTCCAGAAGCAGCACAGGAAAAAACTCAGACTGCAGTTGTTGTAGAGGTTGGACCTGGAACAGAAGATGAAAAAACAACATTAAAGAAGGGTGACCGCATTATGTATGATAAATATGCCGGAACTCAGGTTAAAATTGATGGAGAAGATCATCTTATTCTTAAATTTTCTGATGTAATTGCAATTATTGAATAAATCTTAATAATTCAGCAATTGCGTTCTTAAAAGAGATGCCCTTTCGTTTTCGGGATTCATGCTTATAGCATATTCCAGACTGCGGAGGGCATTTTTATTTTCGCCGGTTGCAGTATATATACAGGCAATTCTGTAGAAAATTTCTGAACGTATTGTATTGTTGCTTTCGCGTCCGGCAGCACGTCCGTACAAATCAAGCGCCTTGTCTTTTTTTCCTGTAGAAAAATAAATATCTGCAAGATTCATGCAGGCTGCAGTAGAAGCCATCTGCGAAATTGCGCCGTCCATAAGAATTCCGCCGCTTTCATAAACACAGTATTCATATAATCTTAAAGTTTCTTCATAAAGCTTTTGCTCACAGGCAAAATATGCGGCAAATTCAACAAAACTCAAATCATAAAGATTTTTCTGCTCAATGAACTGTTCCCAGAAATCTCTTTTTGGTGAATAAGTGCCGCAATCGGTTACAAAATCAAAAAATAAATTCCAGGCATCATCGTATTTTTTTACTTGAAGCAGGAAATACATTGCGTATTGAATTAAAAGAGTTCTGTACTGTTCATTATCTGTATATGCTGTTTCGAGCATCTTCCACAAATCACTGATTTTTTCTTTTTCTGTGACTGTTTTATCGGTTTTGTAACGTAAATCGAGCTTTGCAATATTTAAATAAGGATCCTGAGTTTTTTCAATTGCACGGTCAATTCTGTAAATTGCATCGCTTAATGGCACTTTTCTGCGGTTATCGTATTTTTCCATTTCAAGTGTAGAAATTCCGGCTTTTCTTAATGCTTTAATTTCGTCATCTTCTTCGCGTTCAAGATTAGAAGAATATGCAAAATCGGTGTATAAAATCAAAGTTGGAACAAATTCAGGCCAGCGGTTTACAGCTTTAAACAGTAAATCTACTCCCCGGTCTGTCATTCCCTGATTCATTGCCCAGATAGCACTGTTTGCATAGATAATGCTTAAGATTTTTTCATCAGAAGCATTCAGCTGTTTTTCTTCAGTATTAAAAATTAACTGCTGTCTTATTCTTTCTGCATCTTCAATCTGCGAAACTGCCATATATGCATCAGATTCAAGTGCGGCAACCATAACTTCTGTAGTTTTAAAAGCAGATTTTAAAGAAAAATCATTTAATGCCTTTGAACTGTAATCAAGAGCAGTTATTGAATCATAGAAATTTCCTGCATCGTAGAGAACCTGTGCCCAAAAGTAAGCATCGTCGGCGTCTGAATAGTAACCAGGATTAAGATTTGCTGCAATTCCATACTGACCGCGGCAAACATTTAAAACTGCACAGTTTCTAAGCCAGAGAGTATTTTTGGAAGTTTTCCATGCATCAAGATAAATATTGTATAAAGTAGAATCAGAAAAATAATCATATGGTGCGTTCTTTTTTTCTGATTCAAGTAATTCCGTTAAAATAATTTCTGAATAAAGAGAAGCGTATTGCGAATCCTTTAATTTTTCGGCGTATTTTTTTGCTTCAGCAAGGTTTCCGCTTTTAATCAGGAATTCAGTATAAACAGCAATTAATTCCTGATTTTGTGAATGTTTTTTAAGTGCTTTTTTTAGGAGCTTAGAAGAAAGTTCTGTTTCGCCAAGAGTTTTATATCTTCTGTAAATTCCAATATATGACCATGAATCGTAAGCCTGTTTTTCTGCCTTTTTAAGTTCCTTAATTGCAGAAGTCATCTGATTCTGGCTTATTAAAGAATCGATTGTTTCAAACTGATTAGATAATGAATTGTGCTCTGCCCGCATTTTACACGAGCAAAGCATAATTACTAAAAGAAAAAAAGATAAATATGGAATTATTTTACGAACGTTCATTCTTTACGATTTTATCCAAAACTGCATTAATAAATTTATATGAATCATCTGACCCATAATTTTTAGAAATATTTATAGCTTCATCAATTACAATTTTTGGTTCCACTGATTTTTGATAAATCAGTTCGTAAATACTTGTTCTAAGAACTGCAAGTGTTACTTTATTAATTCTTTCCATGCTCCATGAAGGAGAAAGGTGTGATTTAATTCTTTCGTCAATTTCTGCAATATGTTCAATAGTTCCAGAAATAATAAGACTTGCAAAGGTTTTATCTTCTGAATTATCTGAGATTTCTAAAGATTCTTTTTCTTCTTGCTTTGAATTCTGATTTGCAGAAATAATTTCTGAATCTTTTTGAAGCCACGAAAATGTCAGCAGATCTTCCATAGAAGCTTTGCTGACATCCCATGAGTAAAGTGCCTGAAAAGCAAGAATTCTTCCTTTCCTTCTAGACAAATTAGTTCTCCCAATCCAAAAGCTTATCTAAAGCAGCGTCCTTCTTTTTGTATTCAACGTTTGCTTCTGTATTCAAAGATTTAGAAAGTTCGTTTGCAGCTTCTGAAAGATAATTAAGCTGTTTCTGCTGTGTAAGATATGCAGCAATGTAGTTATAAACAATTACACCTGAATCAGGCTGCATTTCGTCCATAATATCAAGGAACTTCTTTGGATATTTCTTTATAACACTGATAAATCTGTAGTCTACAGAAGTTTCCTGAATTTCAGAAACATATCCTTCATCCTGTGAGTAAAGGAAAATAAGGCTCTGGAGATTCATGTCATATGCCTTTGCTGCTGTTTCTGTTTTTGTAACAAGGAAAGTTCCTGCCTGGAAACCAGAATCATTTGCAGAAGACTGACTTATAATTTCGTCCATAGATACTTTCTTTTCTTTATATTTGTTCAGATAGTCATTTAATTTAATTTTTGCGCTTTCTGGAGCACTTCCTTTAGGAACAATAACCATAAAGAGCTTCATTAAATCTGAACGTGCAAAAGATTCACTGTTTGCTTCGTAGAAATTCTTGATTTCGTCGTTTGTTGCAGTGATTTTTTCAATTTCTGACTGTTTTGCCTTAATTACATACTGCTGCATTAAAAGCTGATTCTTTAAATTTGACTTATATTCAGCAACTGTAATTCCGTTCTGCTGCAAGAAAAGTTCTTCAAGTGTAATGCCCTGTGTCTTTTTAATGTAATCAGAAAGTTCTTTTTCTGAAACGTTGGCACCAAGCTGCTGGCTCAATGTCTGAGCAAAAGTCTGATCAACATCACTGTCTGCTACAGAAATCTTTTCTTTCTGAGCAGCCTGAAGAAGAAGTTTTTCTTCTATAAGCAGATTTAAAAGATCTTTCTTTTCATCAATAGAAAGAGAACGGCCAATCTGTCGTTCATATAAAGCAGCTCTTGTTTTAAGTTGTTTTACAGTTATAGATTCGCTTTTATTGTATTTTACAACTGCAAGTACCTGTAAATCTGATTGTGCAAAAGCTGCAACGCTTGTTGCGAGTAAAAGAATCATTGAAAGTGCTATTTTTTTCATACGATATTCCCTTATTTTATTTTTTTTCCTTTTTATATAACAATTTATTAGTTTCTAAGTTACAAGCCTGCAAACTTAGTTTGCCGGCCTATTTATCCAACGGTAACCCGCCGCTGATTACTGCACGGATTCGGCGTACGCCAGCTGAGCTAGACTGTTCCTTCTGGATTTTGAACTCTCCAATCTGAGCTGTGTGCTGAACATGAGGTCCACCACAAACTTCCTTACTGAACCAGTCGTTGTGAGCGTCGCGGCCGATAGTATAAACCTTAACGTCCTCACCGTATTTGTTAGTAAAGAGAGCGCGTGCACCTTCTGCTTTTGCCTTATCAAGAGGCATAACTTCCATAGTAACAGGAAGGTCTTCCTTGATTTTTTCGTTTACGATGTCTTCTACCTTCTGGATTTCTTCTTTTGTCATTGGACGTTCGAAAGTGAAGTCAAAGCGCATACGCTCGTTATTGATATTTGAACCTTTCTGAGCAACCTGGTCGCCGAGAACGTTTACCAGAGCCTGCTGCAAAAGGTGTGTTGCAGTGTGATATTTTGTTG
>CAMVBP010000065.1 GCA_947165795.1 uncultured Treponema sp. | reverse complement strand
TTATAGATCATAAAAAAAATGATGAAATAAATATTCTGCAGGTAAGTTTACTTGCAATGAAAAATGCTTATGAAGCTATGGTAAAGAAATTGCCTGAGTGGGCAAAGCAGAATAATATTGATTTGAAGGACTTTACAATATCTGGAATTACCGACGGCAATTTTATTCCTGATGTAATAATTGAATGTCGTGCTGAACCAAAGGCCGACGCAAAATACCCGTGTGTAATGGCTGCAAGTATTATTGCAAAAAATGAACGTGACCGTTATATGATAGAAATGGATAAACTCTATCCTGAATACGGGTACGCAAAGCACAAAGGTTATCCGACTAAGTTACACAAGGAAATTTGTAAAAAGCTTGGGCCTTCACCAATTCAACGCTTATCTTTTAATGTATAAAAAAATCCGGGCATTTAATACCCGGATTATTTATAAACGCATAAACTGCTTTTCTTTATTGTTTTTTGCTTACAATGTGAACGCGTCCAGTTCTTTTTATTCCGTCATCTGCTTTTGCAGGTGTTTCCTTTTTAACTTTGTAAATCTTTTTTCCTTCAGCAGAGTCTTTCTGAGCTTTCTTTTCTTTTATTGTTTTCTGTTTTGTCTTACGGTCTTTTTCAATAAAATCAAGAGCTTTTTCCATTCCCTGAAGGAATTTCTGCATGTCTTCTGAAAAAATTGCAATCTGATGTCTGTCTGCTTCTACACCGTCACGGTTTTTGCTTTCTACAATCTGCATAAAAACATCTCCGGAGCGGTTTTCTTTTACATTAAAAAAATATGAACGATTATCAAGATAGACTTGTGTAGTAAAAAGTTCTCCTCGAGCTCCCATAAAAAACTCCTTATATTAAGGGAGAGCCCTTAAATAAAACACAAAGAACCTTCCCTAAGAATTAGATAATATAGACAAAAAGAATATATCAGAACAAAGTTTTTTTTTCAACTGTTGAACTGATTATGTATTGAACTGTTGATTCACCGCTGCAACTGCATTCAATAATTCGTCAACAGCTTTTTTTGTTGTGTGCGGCCCAAAACTAAACCTTACGGCGGTTTCACGTATTTTAGAATCTACATTCATTGCTTCAAGAATCGGACGTGAATTTTTCTTTGTAGAGCAGGCACTTCCGGTAGAAATATAAAAGCCCTGAGAATCCAAAGCCCTGAGCATTACGTTTCCCGGAATATTCTCAAAAGCGGCCTGAATTACATACGGTGAATAATTCTGTGGATTTTCGAGTCTTGCTTCCGGAACAATCGTGCAGCCTTTTAATTCAGAAAGTGATTTTACAAACGAAGCTGTAATTACTGCCTGCTCTGAATTGTCTTTATTATAATAGCGTTCAAGACACTTAGAAAAAGCTACAGCTCCCATTACATTTTCGGTTCCGCTTCTAATTCCGTTTTCCTGACCGCCGCCTTTTAAAAAAGGAGTTAATGGAACTTTATTGTATAAAATTCCAATTCCTTTTGGACCGCAAATTTTATGAGCACTAAAGGCTGCGCTGTCTATTCCATCATGATTTAAATTAAGCTGAATTTTTCCTGCTGCCTGAACGCAGTCTGTATGAAACTTTGGTTTTCTTTTACCGGCATAAGTTTTTGCCAATAAATCTGCAATTTCATAAACCGGCTGAATCGCACCTGTTTCGTTATTTACTGCCATTACACAAACAAGCATTGTATCTTCAGTAAGGCATTTTTTAACGGCCTCTGGAGTAATAATGCCTGCCTTATCAGAAGGAATTTGAACAATATTCCAGCCGCAGTTTTTTAATGCAAGTGCCTGTTCCCTGATTGCCGGATGCTCAATTGAACTTATAAGAATTGTTCCTGCCTTTGGTTTTTCCAGCATGGAAAGAAGAACTATCTGATCGCTTTCTGTTCCACCGGATGTAAATGTAATCTGATTAGATTTTACCCCAAGCTTTAAAGCACATAATTCTCTTGCATCTTCCAATAGCTTTCGTGCATTTTTTCCTTCTTTATGTGCACTTGAAGGATTTGCCCAGTTATTCAGGAATAAATCAAGAGATTCCTTTAATATGTCTTCATCAGCGGGACTCGTAGCGGCCCAGTCAAAATAATGTTCAATATTCATAAATTATTTCAGCCCAGGAACAATTCCTATTTTAACACGGAAAGAATTTCTGAATCAGTACATTCTTCGATTACTGTATTGCAAATATCTTTTTGCATAATAACCTTAATGTTCTGATTCTGATTCTTTTTATCGGAATGCATAACTTTAATTAAACGTTCTCCAACGCCACCGCCTTTTATGCAGTCTGGAATTGGATTTGTTTCCCAGTTATACATTTTTAAAATATTCAGAACTTCATCCTTATAGGAACTCATGCATAAATCTTTTTTGTAGGAAAGCTCAAGACATCGACCAATTCCCCAGGCTACGGCATAACCGTGAGTTACGGTTCCAAAGCCAGCAACCGATTCCAGCGCGTGACCGAATGTATGGCCAAGATTTAAGTGAGCTCGTATATTCTGTTCCGTAAAATCTTTTTCAACATAATCTGCTTTTGCTTTTACGCATTTTTGAATAATGGTCTGCAGAATCTGAGGATCCCTTTTATTAATTTTTTCAGATTCGTTCTTAAAAAGTTCATAGAGTTCTTTATCTGCAAGCAAAGCGGTCTTAAAAGCTTCTGCAAGTCCGGAATTATATTGATTTTCGCTTAAATACTGAACAAACTGCGGAAAATAATAAAGTTTTTTTGCAGGAAAGAATGTTCCAATTATATTCTTGCAGTTTTCAAAATCACAGCCGGATTTTCCGCCTATGGAAGCATCTACCATAGAAAGAAGTGTAGTAGGAACAAATTCAACACTTGCGCCTCTTTTAAAGATAGAAGCCGCAAAAGCTGTTATATCACAGATAACGCCTCCGCCAATTCCTATAAAAGTATCTTTTCTTGTAAGGCCTGCTTTTACAGCTTCAGAAACAATCTGAAGTACACTTTCTATGGTTTTATATTTTTCGCCGGAGCCAAGAATTAAAAGTGTATCGTTTTTAAAACTTCCGTCTTCAAATTTCTGAATAAATGGTTTTACGCATTCAAGAGTTGCAACAGTTGAATCTGTAACAAAGAATCTTTTTCTTTCGCTGTTTTCTGCCTGATTATCTGAATAAAAGACAGAATATAAATCTATTGAATCATTATAAAAATTTATAATGGACTTATCTGTTCCAGAATGGATTGTAGGGTAGTTAATTGAAAAATTTAGTGCATTCATAATGCGGCTATTCTAGTATTTTTTGTCCATATTGTTAAGTTCATTTATGTTTTTTTCTACTCTTTCTATTTCCCGATTAAGCATAGTTTCGTAATTTAATTCACCGTTTTTAATTCTTTCGCGTTCATCTTCCCAGTTCTGAAGGTCTGTAAGGAACATAAAGTTAAAAGAAGGTGCATCTGCCTTTTCGTACCAGAGTTTTGCTTCCTGCCAGTATGCAAGACCTGCCTTATAATAGGTAAGAGCAGTGTTCAAATTCCTTAAATATTCATCTTTCCAGGGAGAATCATAAAAATATATGCATTTTTTGTCATAAAGACGCGCAACTCTAAGGTGCTGCTCAATAAGCTTTAAATTAAGGTGCATCTGAAAGAGATAGCGGTATTTTTCCCATTCTTTTTCTGTTTGAATTTTAGCATTTGCATAAAGCGGATTGCAAAAATCTGCCTTTGTTGCCTGTTCAAGGTAATAAATATTTTCAATGCAGTCGTCAACGTCCTGCTGGTAGTGAATATGATAAAGTCTGTACCAGTCTTCCTTATACTTTACCATATATGCATCAAGCGGCATTGTAAAAAAAGAAAAAAATGTAATTAAACAAATTAATGATAAAATAGATTTTTTCACGTTTATATTATCGGAGAAAAATGCGTTTGCCCTGAAGCCTTTTTTTATATATACTTAGGCTATGGTATTAAAAAATTTTATTGTATTTGAAGGAATAGACGGCAGCGGAACCACAACTCAGATAAAACTTCTTGCAGAAACTAATCCCGATTTATATTTTCAGACAGCAGAGCCAACTGCTCTTCCAACCGGACTTTTTTTAAGAAAAATGCTTAAAGGTGAATTTTCTGTAGATGAAAAAACCAATGCTTTTTTATTTGCAGCAGACCGATGTGAGCATATTTACGGCAAAGAAGGAATAATTAATCAGATAAACAACGGTAAAATTGTTATAAGCGACAGATACTTTTTTTCAAGCCTTGCATACCAGTCTATAAGCTGCGGAGAAGAATTTCCTGCAATGGTAAATTCCCTGTTTCCGCTTCCTGAATATCTTTTTTATTTTAAGATAGATGCAGAAACTGCGTTAAACAGAGTTAACAGCCGTAACGGCCAGAAAGAAATCTACGAAAAACTGGATCTTCAGAAAAAAATAGCGGCCGAATACGAAAAAGTAATTTCAATGTATGAAAAAAAGATGAATGAACTGCCTGATAAAGAATCAGATCAGAAAATGAAGATTATAAGAATAGATGCTTCTAAAAGCATTGAAGAAGTTTCAGAAATCATAAATTCATCATTGAAATTGCAGTAGATTTCCAGCAGTTATCAATTAAATACAAAATTCCTCAGCACTTACTGCTTTTTTTGCTCAAATTTTTACGTCTATATTTTTCTCTGAATTTTTGATATAATTATTCGGCTAAAATGGGCGTATTGTCTTTTATTCGGCGGGTCCGAAGCTACATTATGATTTTACTCGTTATTGTTGCGCTTGCAATTCTGGTTCCTGTACGAAACCGCATAATATCTTATGCACATGCCCAGATAGATGAATTCAGCGAGCAGGTTTATGATATAACCGGCCTGCGTTTTACCTTTGATTCACTTTCGCCTTCCATACTTTCCGGCGTTTATATACGAAACATAAATTTTTATGATGAAAATAATAATTCAGTACTTTCCATAAATAAAACAAAAGTTGGAATTAAGCTTTCCAAATTATTTAAAAAAGACGTAAGCAATGGTATTTACAGCGTAGTTGTTGATGGAATTAAACTTGATATTGACGGCGCAATTGATTTTGGCCTGAGAATGAAAGAAATTTTCGGCGTAAGAATAATTGAATTTGAAAAGATAAAGCAGAATATTCCATCGCTGATAAAATTGAAGAATGTAACGTTGTTTTATACGCAGGATGATTATGATGTTTCTCTGGCTGTAAAAGCAGCGTCTCTTTCCAATTCTTCTAAAAAAGATTCACTTGAACTTCATTTGGACGGAATTGCAAATGCAGAACTTAAAAAAATAAGGCAGAAGATTAACGGAAAGGTTCAGGTTTCTTTAGTTGTTCCGGGAACTTTAGACGGTTCTTATCTGAATGCTAAGCTTGAAAACTTTACAAACGGCGACATAAAATTAAACAGGCTGAATCTCTTTGCTTCGTATGAAAATAAAAAAATAGAAGTAAGAACCGTTCAGTCTGTTAATCCAATTTTTATTGGTGCAGTTTATTCTATAGCTAATTCAGATTTAAATATTCAGATAAAAGCCGAAAACTTAAAGCCTGCTTCGCTTTTCTCTATAAATTCAAAACAGAAGGAATTGAATAAATATAAAAATGTAATTATAGATACGGATTCAATTTTAAAGTATCAGGTAAAAGATAATATTTTTAATTATTTCTGCGATTTTTCCGGAACAGTTCCTTCTTCGGTTGTAAAAGGCGGCCTTGATGTAAATGCGTCTTTTTATGGAGATGAAAAACACGTTGAGCTTACCGACTTTGATGTAACCGGACTTGGCTGTAAGGCAAACGGAGCTCTGGATTTTGTCTTTGATTCTTTCAGGGCTTCGGGCTTTCTTTATATTCCGTTTATTACTTTAGAAAACGGAAACGAAATTTCAACGGAATTATTCTTTGAACCTGGACAAAAAGACAAGCCGGATGAAAAAGGATTTGTAGCCTATGCGCCAAGCCTTATGATTGGACTTCAAAACCTTTCGGACATTCAGCTGTCTGTTAGCCCTGTAAATGATTCTTTTGACTTTATTTTACAGGCTTCTGATTTTTCTCATTACGAAGAAGCAGGTGAAGGCCAGATTCGTGCAGAAGGAAGTTTTATTACTTCTTCTGCTTATCTTCAGTCTAATATAACAACAACATCGCTTTATGCAGACAGCATTGTTTCTATTGTAAAGGAATTTTTGCCTTACGATGCGGCTGAAAATGTTGAAAAAGTAATTCCTTCATTAACGCCTTATGTATTTTCTAACGACCTGTATGTTTCTACCGATTTTAAGAGTCTTTCTTATAACATGCCTTATATCATCCTTGCTAATACAAAAAAAGAAAATCAGGTTTTAATGGCAGGTTTTGACGGAAATCTGGAAAACATTCAGATGAATATGTTTTCTTTAGTTTTAGGAAAACATTCCGTAGAAGCAACTGCTTCTTTAGACAGAAATCCAATGTCATCTGACTTCTTCTTTGATCTTTCACTTAATGCAGATTCAATTCCTTATCATTTTTCCGGATCGTGGTATTCTGATGTCTGTTCAATTGTCGGCGATTACGGAGTGCAGTCAGAAATCCGTTTTGATAAAAACAAAATTCATGGAAATCTTGCGGCCGAAAATTTCCCGATTAAGTTAACTGACAATCCTTTAATAATTGCCGCCGATACAGCCTTTTCTTTTGATAAGAAAAATGGTCCGGAAATTTCTGTAAAGCATTTTGAAGTAGAGCAGGCCAGTTCACTTTATTCCGTAAATCCGCGATTAACATTTTCTGCAGATGTTTCAAAATATGGTGCAACAGTTTCTTCAATTTCATATTCAGATATTTTTTCTGTTCTGGAAGGTTCTGCTTCGGCACTTGTAAATATAAACGATGGAATTTTTAATTCAGCAAATATTCAGATGCAACTTGCAAATCCTGTCGGTGATGAAAAAATATCTTTAGACGGAGAATTTTCTAATCCGGATGAAAAAGTATTTACTGCAGATAATATTCTAGATTCGCTTTACATGAATCTTATGATGAATATTAATTCCTTAAGTTTGAATCGCTTTACAGTTCAGCAGAATGAAGATAACGCGCTTACCGGTTCAATTTTTGCAACCGGAACAATTCTTCATCCGTTTGTTTCTCTTTCCATAGAAAAAGCAAATATTTTAATTTCTTCGGAGCTTCTGCATTTAAAAGGCGACGTAGTTCTGGAAGACCGGGAACTTTCCGTAATGGATTTTTCCGTAAAATATGCAGACGTTTCTGTAAATCAGATTTCGGCGCATGCTTCTGTTTCTGATATGACACTCGATGCTTCCGGAAATCTTTCATACGAATTGTTAGGAAAAAAACTTTCTTCTCCGCTTACATTATCTATAACCGATTCTTATGTTCCGGAAGGAAAAATCCTTCCGCAGTCATTTACGGCAAATCTTGAAGCCGTAAAATTTTCCGGCGATTTACTTAAGAAAAGCTTCCCGCTTTCTGTTTCCTTAATGTATTTTGATAAAACCTTTAATATCTGGTCGTCGGATAATATCGGGCTTTATGGAAGTTATGATGCATCTAATTATCTGGAGCTTTCTTTGGATAATAAATCATTTGCGGCATTCAAGCTTGATGGAATTGTAAACAGAACGGAGGCAAATCTTGCTTTATATGATCTGTCCGTAAATCTTGCATCTGTTTTTTCATATTTGAATTTTGACGAGCTTATTTCAATTAAAGAAGGTAAACTCGAAGGAAATATAATTCTTTCGGGTTCTCTTTATGATCCTGATTTTTACGGTTCAATGGAAATTGCTGAGCCTGTAATAAATTTGCCTTCACTTACGCGCAATAATCTTTCGACTCAGTCTATAAATGCAGTCCTGAATCATAATGAAATTCTTTTTGATCCGTTTATAGTTAAAGCAAAGAATAATCAGAGAGTTGAGCTTTCTTTGAACGTATATTTAAATAAATGGCTGATGGAAAATCTTGATGGAACCGTAAAAACCTACAAAAAAGATTTATTCCCGCTGTATATTAATTCTTCCATTGTCAGACTGAACGGAGACGTTTCCTGCGATCTTTCTTATTATTTCGAAGACAGAACACTGGACGTAAAGGGAAAAGTCTATGGTGAAAATATAGATATTACTTCGAGCGTTGGAAATACATTTGCAGAGCTTACAAAAACTGAATCAAAACCGTTCCCGATTTTTGTAAAAACTGATATTGAACTTACTATAGGCTCTCATTCTTCTTTGAATTTTGAACCGCTTTTAAGATGTGTTTTTGTTCCTAACAGTTCAATTAATGTTCGCATGGATATGGAAGATGCATTTTATTCTGTAGACGGCGCATTAAAGATTAAATCCGGCGATATTGCATATTTAAGCCGAAGCTTCTATATAAAATCCGGAGAATTAAAATTTAATCCTGCAGAATTAACTAACCCGATTTTAACATTAACTGCAGAAACCCGCGAAAAAGATAATAACGGCCAGACTGTAAAAATTTCTATGAATATAGAAAATCAGTATTTACAGGATTTAACGCCTAAATTTACAGCGGTTCCGGCAAGGTCGGAAAGTGAAATAAGAAATATGCTTGGACAGATTGCCATAGCAGATGCTATGACTCCTACCGATTTAATAACAGCGGCCGGAGATTATGCCCTTCAATCTGTTGTAGTAAGACAGGTAGAAAATGCATTGCGTCAAGTCCTAAATTTTGATATATTCTCAGTCAGAACTAATGTAATTCAGAATACGGTTAATCTGCGCCTTTCTGACAATTATGGAAAAGGAAATATTACTTTAGGTAACCTTTTTGATAATTCAACTGTTTATATTGGTAAATACCTGGGAAACGCATTATATGTTGATGCAATGCTTCATGTTTCTATGGAAGACAATCGTATCAATGAATATACGAATACTGGTACCTTAAAATTTCAGCCTGAATTTGGGCTGGAACTGGAATCGCCATATGCAAACATTCGTTTTAATATGGCGCCAGATATAAAAGCTTTATTTAATAATCAATTTGTACCTTCCACGTCTTTGACGCTATCCTGGAAATTTACATTTTGATTTTTTTAGGAGATATTGATGCATCGACGGCTTGTTTCTGTTGTTTTCATTTTTTTCGCTGCTGTTTTTTTTGCCAATGCACAGAGCAACGAATGGTTTTGGAATCAGAAAGTTTCTAAAATTGATTTTGAAGGATTAAAAACTGTAAAAAAATCAGAATTAACCGGAATTACTTCTACATACATAGACAGGCCTTTTTCAGAAGACTTGTATAATGAAATTCTAGACAGACTTTATGCCCTTGAATTTTTTGATGATATTACACCTTATGTAAAGCATGCTTCTAAAAACAGCAGTGATGTTCTTCTCGTTTTTGAAGTTGTTGAACGCCCGCTTATTGCAGAAATTAATTTCGTCGGAAACCGAAAGATCAGAAATGGTGAATTACGCGAAAAAATAAAATCTAAAACCAGCGATATTTATATTGAAGCAAAAATCCTTCTTGATGAAAGAACAATAAGAAACTATTACCTCGAAAAAGGTTATACAACATCTACTGTTACACATACAGTAAAAGAGACAGAAAAGGGTGTTGTAGTTTCTTTTGATATTAATGAAGGTCAGAATACAATCATTAAAGAAATTCATTTTTCGGGAAATACAATTGTTTCTGAAAGAACTTTGCGCAGCAAGCTTAGTATGCGTGAAATTGGTATTTTCGGTTTAATTCACGACGGTGCTTATAAGCCTGCAGCAATTGAACAGGATAAGCAGAAAATCGTTATGTATTATAAAGATAAGGGTTATGCCGATGCCAGCGTTCTGGATGTAAACATAGTCACAAATTATAATGCAGATAAACAGAGAAATGAACTTATATTAACTTATACTTCTGATTTTGCTGGTTCTGCTATGGCTATT
>CAMVBP010000064.1 GCA_947165795.1 uncultured Treponema sp. | reverse complement strand
TAAGAGAAAAGAGTATCATTCAGTTTTTCAATTTCAGCAGTGCGTTCAGGACTTGTATCTGTTTTGATTGCAGTATTTGCTTCGTTCAGTTCAATTACTTCTTTATTGAATTCACGGTTTTTGTATGTAGAAGGCAGAATAAATTCCTGTGTGTCATCTTCGGAAAGAGAAAAAATAACTTTTAAAGAATAATTTCCTTCCGAGGTAAGCCAAAGGGAAACTGGAATTCCGCATAAAAATTCAGTCGGCTGAGCCTTTTTGTTTTTGGTAATAGAATAAAACGGAGCTTTATCTAAAACTTTTTTTCCGTCCTGCAAAAGCTGAAGTGTTGCTTTTAACTGATTTGTATCATATTTCTTTTTGTTGTTTTTCGGAATGGAAATATTCAGCCTTACAAAAATTGCATCGCCTGGAGTTATAGTGTCGTTATATTTAACGCTCAAAGTGTAGTTTTCTGATTGAAAGGCTGCAGTTGCCGCATTCAACGAAAAGAACATTAAAAAAGAAAGAAACAATACTACAATTTTTTTCATACCAAACTCCTGTCAGCAGCCGCTGCTTATGCAGTCCTTTATTATTAACTGTTTTACCTGATTTCCCTTAAAATTGTTTATATCAAGATTATATACGATATCGTATTTTTTTCCAACAAATATCTCTTTTCCAAGTTTTTCAGCTTCGCCCCAGTACACTGCAGGAATTTTAAAATTTCCTGTATCGAATGAAAGCTTAAGATGAAACGGTGTTTTTTTGCCGATAACGACGGCATCACAAAGAGTTACAGCCTGGCTCATAAAAAGCAGTTCTTTATTTTCGTTACCGTATGGAGAGAATCTTTCTATTAAATCAAACAGTTCAGGATTTAAATAATTAAGCGGAATCTGCGCATCTAAAACCTGTTCATCAATATTACCCTGCTTGTCAAAATTTCTGATATTTTGTTTTACGGCATTCAAAAAAGCTTCAAGCTTGTCTTCGGTAAAACTAAAGCCTGAAGCAAAATCATGACCGCCGTAATTTATAAAAATATCTCCAAGGCTTTCAAGAAAGAGAGTAGAATTAAAGCTTCCAAAGCTTCTCATTGAACCGCAGTATGTATTATTAATTTTAGAAATAATTATTGCAGGTACAGAAAAATCCTGCATGATTTTTGCAGCAATTAATCCGGTAAGGCCTTTGTTAATTTCTTCGTCTACAATCAGGCAGAGCTTTTCTTCGTATTCCTGAATGCTCTGTTCAACCTTTTTCTGAATTTTTTTCGCAGACAGGGCAACCATAGATTTACGTTCTTCATTCAAATCAAATATCTGCTGGGCAAGCTGTTCCCGTTCGTCTGAACTTTCAGAAAGAAGTAATTTTAATGCTTTGTCTGCCTGGCCCATTCTTCCGGCCGCATTTAAAGAAGGAATAACCGTCCAGGATAATTCAGAGGCTGTAAGTGTATCGGGCCTTAGGTTCAGCTTTAAAAATAATTCTGCAATACCGTTACATGCACCGTATTTTTTAAATGAACTGATTCCGTTTTTAACAAAGATTCTGTTTTCATTTTTCATCGGCATAATGTCTGCAAGTGCGGCAAGGGCTACAAGCTGCATTTCTTCGTTTTCTATTTTTACGGAATCTGAATTTTTAGAATTAATAAAAAGGTTGCAGTAAGTTATGTATAAATTTGAAAGACCTTTCAGAATTGATTTTTCTTCTTCATTATATTTTGCAATCGTAGACATTTTGGAAATCTGAATCGCAGTCTTTTTATTTACAGAAGGAACGAGCTTTGAAATCTCCGCAGATAAATCCATAATGGAAAAATCAATTCCGCTGCCAAAAATATTTTTAAGAATATTTTTAGTTTCGTTTGCGTTCCAGGAATAAATTACCTGGTTTGAAAGGAACGTTAAAAGTTTTAAATCATAAATTGAAGTTACGCCCGGAACAATTTTTTCTCTAAGTGATTTTGTCTGAACAAGATTTTTAATTTTTATGCATTCAGCCCAAACGCATTTATTTTCAACATCTTCTTCAAGATTTAAAATACAGACTTCTGCATTGTAAAACGGAGTCTGCGAAAATCTAAGCGCCTTTGAAATCTTATACGCAATTGCCGCTCCTGAAATATCGCAGAAAGGGTAGCCGCTGTCCGGAAGCTTCGGGTCCAGAATAATAATTGCATCCGGTAAAGTTTCCCGCGGATTATGATGGTCTGTAACAATTACTTCAATGCCAAGATCATTTGCATGATTTATTTCTTCTATATTAGAAATACCGCAGTCAACGGTTATTATAAGAGTACCGTCCTGTGCTGCAAAATCATCTATCGCTTCAATAGAAAGTCCGTAAGAATCATCGCCCAGCGGAATCCTCCATTGAACGTCAATTCCCATTCTTTTTAACTGCGAGTATAAAATTGCTGTACTTGTAATTCCGTCTACATCTTTGTCGCCGAAAATTAAAACTTTTTCGCCTTCTTCTTTTGCCTGAAGAATTCTTTCTACGACATCTTCCATTACAGTAAAAGAAAAACTTTGATGCTGGAATCTTAAGTCTTCTTCCAGAAAATATAAAAGTTCCCTTCCTTCTGTAATTCCACGTCGTACAAAAATTGCCGCAAGCAATTCAGACAAATTAAAATTTTCGCATAGAGGTTTTATCTGCTGTTGAGTAACTGAAGTTTTTTTCCAGACTGCCATTCTTATTCTTCGCTTGTAATCTTTTTGAAAATTATCGGTTCAACTTTAATTTCGTTTTCTGAATAAGAAACAGCGTCTTCTAATTGCTCCAATGCTTTTCCAAGACAATCGTTGTCTTTTCCGTAAATTTCCATAATAACATCATCTTTATTTACAAAGCATCCTTCTGTTTTGTGAAAGATGATTCCGGCATCAAAGCAAACCTTATCAGTTGTTTTATTTCTTCCAACTCCAAGATTTACGCCTGCAACACCGGTTTTATATGCATCAATTTTAATGTAACCGTTCTGTTTTGCCTTAAGCACAGTTTTGAATTGAGAACGTCTTTTTCCTAACTGCGAAATAAGTTTTTCTTTATTTCCGCCCTGTGCTTCTACGTTTTCATAGAATTTTTCAAGGGCTCTTCCGCTTTCTACAGCTTCAATACATTTCTTTTCTGCTGCTTCAAGGCTTTCTGCAAGGCCTGCCATGTAAAGCATTTCTGCCGCAAGTGCATAAGTTACGTTCATTACGTCTGCAGGTCCGTTTCCTTCAAGACATTCAATTGATTCTTCAATCTCAAGGAAATTTCCGGTTTTAAGGCCGAGTGGAGTTTCCATGGAAGTTATTAAGGCAACTGCTTTTTTGCCCATTGTTTTTGCTGTCTGAACAAGTGAAGTTGCAAGCAGGCATGCATCAGCCTTGGACTTCATAAATGCGCCGCTTCCAAATTTTACGTCAAATACAAGACCGTCTGAACCTTCGGCAACTTTTTTAGAAAGAATACTTGCAGTAATTAAAGGAATAGATTCAACTGTTCCAGTTACGTCTCGAAGTGCATAAAGAATTTTATCTGCAGGAGCAATGTGTTCAGTCTGCCCGATCATTGAATAGCCGTTTTCATTTACCATCTGCATGAACTTTTCTTCGGTTAAATCTGTTCTGTAGCCTTCGATAGATTCAAGTTTATCAAGAGTTCCGCCTGTGTGAGCCAAAGCTCTTCCGCTCATCATAGGATCTCGCAGACCGCATGCAGAAACAATTGCAGCAAGCGGAAGTGAAATTTTATCTCCAACGCCGCCTGTAGAATGCTTGTCTACATAAAATATATCTGAATTTTTGTTATCTTTATGGAAGTTGATTACGTCGCCTGAATGAAGCATTGCGTCTGTAAGATAGCCGGTTTCTTCAAAAGTCATTCCGTTAAAGAAAATTGCCATAAGCCATGCAGACAGCTGATAGTCTGGAATAGTTTTGTTTACGCAGCCTTCAACCATAAAATTAATTTCTTCTTTTGTGTTCGGCTGTGAACCTGTAAGGATTTTTTTCCCGTCCGGTTGCGTAACAAACATTCCCCTTTTTTTAAGAATGATATTTTTAGCTCTCATAGAATTCCCTCCCCCGTTTTAAAAGTATTTATTTTCTGTCCAATACTGTTTTCCAGCATTTTGAACATTATGATTCTAATTTCTTCATAAGATTCTTTTGAAATAACAATATTCCTTACTTCCTTTGGCGAAAGATTGGAAATACTGTCCAGATAATTTATTGCTTCCTTTTGTAATTTATATAGATGGCCTGCATTTCCTGAATCAGATAAAGACCCGGCTTTTTCTTTTACACAGTTTTCGCAATAAAAAATGTTGTTTAAATCATTATAATATGAATTTTCAAGATTGCAAGAGCACATGTTACAATGTTTTACTTCCGGCTGAACACCAAGCAGCCCGATGTATCTCCATAAAAATCTGATAAGTCCAAGACGGCTCTGTTCTTCATTGCATAAATCCATGCCGTCTAAAAATCCGCTTATGATTCTGTAACATTCTTCGTTGCTTCCTGCGCAGTTTGTTTTAATGGCAAGTTCTGCCGCAAGATTTGCCGCGTAAGTTTTAAAAAGATTTTTAGAAAAAGATTCATGAAAATTCTTTACGTCAAAATCAGTAATTTTTGCTTGTTTTTTGTCGGGATTTTCATAAAGATAAAGGATTCCGCTGTTCCATAAAGAAACAAGAGATTTTAATTTGCTTTTTGGTCCGCCGTAAAGCGTTGCGTAAGAAATTCCAAGCTCTTTAGATAAAACCGTCACGGAAAAATTATTTTCTCCAGACGGCTTTAAAGAGATTATTGTTGCATAATAAGAATGAGTTCTATTCATCACTTATAATATGAACTTATGACTGCAAAAAAGGGAAGTCCTTTTTGAAAAATTTTCAAAAATTTTTACTTTTTCTGGCCATAATAAGCATTTGGACCATGTTTTCTCATATAATGCTTGTTGATTATATAATCAGGAAGTTCCTTTGCTTTTGGATTCACTAAAAGAGTGTTGATTGCCATTTTGCAGATTTCTTCCATTACAGTTGCATTATAAACTGCTTTTGAAGCTGTTTCGCCCCATGCAAAAGGTCCGTGTCCACCGCAAAGAACCATATTTACTTCTGCAGGATTTAATTTTTCCTTGTCAAAGTGAGAAATAATTAAATTTCCTGTTTCTTTTTCATAATCCTTTTCTACGGCTTCTTTAGAAAGATATGGAGTACATGGAATTTTTGTCTGTATGTGATCAGCGTGAGTTGTTCCAAATAGCGGAACAGACTGAACAGCCTGAGCCCAGCTTACAGCAAAAGTTGAATGAGTGTGAATAATTCCGCCGATTTTAATGTTTCTTTTTGCGGCAAATTCCTTGTATAAAACTGCATGAGTTGGAGTGTCGGAAGAAGGATTAAGATCTCCATCAACAACATTGCCTTCAAGATCAACAATCACCATACTTTCAGGAGTAAGCTCTTCGTATGGAACTCCCGAAGGTTTAATTGCCAAAACTTTTTCTTCTGCATCGTAAGCAGAAACATTTCCCCAGGTGTAAAGAGCAAGATGATTTTCCGGGATTTTCATATTAGCCTTAAAAGCTTCATTTCTTATTTTTTCGTATTTCATTTTCTTTCCTGTAATTCTGATTTTTGTTTTATAATGATTCAACGGCTGCTTTTTCAATTGCAAGACATTTCTTGTAACGTTCAAGGAAGATTTCAAATGAATCTTCAATTTCTTTTTCTACCGCAGTTGTCGTAATTTTTGAAGAAGCAAAAATCTTATCATTAAGGAAGTCTGCAAGCTGAATATTGCCGTTATTGCTGCAATAGTCTGTGTAAACAGCAAGAATTGCCATTCCCCAAGGACCGCCTTCGCCCGCATTTTCTGTAATGTTGATTTTTGTTTTTAATGCCGCAGCCATGTATTTACAGCCGGCTTCGGTTTTAAAATATCCGCCAGCTCCTGTCATAGAATCAATTTTTACCTGCTCGTTATAAAGAATGTCCATTCCAATTCTTAAAGCGCCCAAAGAACTGAACATCTGGCTTCTCATAAAGTTTGCAAGATTAAAGTTAGCATTTTCGCTTCTTGCAAAGAGAGGTCTTCCTGAAGAGAAATTTGTAATGGATTCACCGCTCAAATAGTTGTAAGAAATAAGTCCGCCGCAGTCTTTGTCAGCTTCAAGAGATTTTAAAATAAGGCGGTCAAAATACTGTCCCATTGGAATATCAGTTTTTCCTGTAATTTCTTCAACGGCTTCTTTAATAAAGTTAACCCAGTAATTGTGCTCGCCTGTACAGTTATTTGCGTGAACCATTGCAACATCTTCAGCATCTGGAGTTGTAACGACATCAATAATTCCGTTGTAGCTTTTCTGAAGAGCTTTTTCAAGGACAACCATTGCAAAAACAGAAGTTCCTGCACTTATGTTTCCGGTTCTCTGTTTTACGGCGTTTGTTGCAACCATACCTGTTCCGGCATCTCCTTCAGGAGGGCAGAAAAGAGTTCCAGAAGCTAAATCTCCGCCTTTATCAAGGAAAGCGGCACCTTTTTGAGAAAGGTTTCCGGCTTTTTCTCCCGACAAAAGGATTTTTGGGAAAACTTCATTTATTTTTATATTGAATTCTTTTACTTTTGGAAGATTTTCAAATTTCTTACAGAATTCTTCGTTATAAACTGCTGATTTTTTATCTGCAGATTTTGTAATCGGGAACATTCCGCTGGCATCTCCGGCTCCAATTACTTTTTTACCGGTAAGAAGATAATGAATATAGGCCGCAAGAGTCATAACATAACTTATGTTCTTTACGTGTTCTTCTTTATTTAAAATTGCCTGATATAAATGCGAAATAGACCAGCGTTCAGGAACAGGGAAATTGAAAAGGTTAGAAAGTTCTTCAGAAGCTTCTTTTGTAATTGTATTTCTCCAGGTTCTGAAAGGAACTAAAAGATTATCATCTTTATCAAAGGCAAGGTAACCGTGCATCATGGCAGAAATACCCATAGCCTTAATATTTTTTAAGGTAACTCCATAAGTGCTTAAAACATTTTTTTTCAAATCTGCATAGCAGTCCTGAAGTCCCTGATGAATCAATTCAAGCGGATAAGTCCATATTCCGTCTTTTAACTGATTTTCCCAGGTAAAACTGCCTTCTGCAAGCGGTTTTGCATTGCAGTCAGTTAAGCATGCCTTAATTCGTGTAGAACCGAATTCCAATCCCAAATAAACATTTCCGTCTTCGATTAGTTTTTTCTCATTCATAAACAATATTATAATACATAAAGTGAAATATTTAAATAAATTAATTAAACGTTTAACTAATTTTTATATATTAATTTTTTCTATAAAAACAAATAAACGTGAACGTAAGCAGTACTGAAAAACGCTTGTTACCCGGTGCGAATCACAAGTACAATGGTTTCCTATACGGGTAACACTGCGTTTTTTCAGAAACGCTGAAGTGGAAGTTCATTTGTATTCATATCACCAATTATGAATTATAAAATTTTAAAAACTTGCATAATTCATAATAATCAAATAAAATATACAAACTGTTTGATTGTTCTTGATTTTTATCTATATTTATTAATGGGAGATTATATATGAAAAAGTTTGGATTTATTTCTTCTTTAATTGCAATGAGTTTCCTTCTTATTTGTGGCCTTTTTACTTCTTGTGAATCTACAAGTATTGAAGATATAGAGGATAGAATTTCTGTTATGGAAGAAATTCTGGAAGATTTTGATAATGTTGACGAAGATATGTTTACAAAAAAATCTTTAGAGAAAGTTCAAAAAAATAAGCAGAAATTAGAAAAGAAGCTGGAAAAAGAACAGAAAAGACTTGAAGCTGCTAAGGAGAAACTTGCAAAAAAGCAGAATTAAGTCAAATCACATAAGATCAAGCTTAGGCTTATAATTGACAAATATCTTCATATTATTATATAATATTTCAATTAAATTTAATGGGGGCATATATGATTTTTCCTTTGGAAAAGCTTACTGAATTTAATGGCAATATATATGAAATTACTGTAGCAGCAAGTTTGCGTGCTTATCAGATGGCTAAAGTTAATGATCCTGAAATTGAAGAAAATCAGGGAAAGGTTGTTTGTGCTGCAGCCAGACAGCTTTTTAATGGGAAAGTAACATATAGAATTGAACAGAACTAAAATTCCTGTTGTAGTAATTTTTGCTCCAACAGCTTCTGGAAAGACTGCCTTAATGAAAGAACTTTTTTCTTGCAAAGGCAGTCATTTTATTTTAAACGCAGAAGTAATAAATGCAGATTCCTGCCAGGTTTATAAAGACATGGACATTGGAACTGCAAAAGCAGAAAAAGAACTTACAAATCTTGTTCCTCATCATTTAATAGATTTATGTTTGCCGTCTGAGCAGTTTAATGTTTCTGATTTTGTAGATATGGCAGATAAAAAGTGCGAAGAAATTTACGGTCGCGGGAATCTTCCTGTAGTCTGCGGAGGAACAGGATTTTATATCCGTAATTTTTTATTTGGAGTTTCAAAAACCCCGGAATCTGATCCGCAGTTAAGGGAACAGCTGAAGGCGCGGGCAAAAAATGAAGGAAGCGAAATCCTTTATGAAGAACTGAAAAAAATCGATCCCCAAAGCGCAGAAAAAATTCATCCGAACGACGCATACAGAATCTGCCGCGCTCTTGAAGTTTATTATATAAGCGGTAAAACCCGTACTTCTTTTCAAATTAAAAATTCCCTGAGAGACAGATATCAATTTTTGTTTTTGATTCTGCAGCCGCCACGCGAAAAACTTTACGAACGAATCCGCCAGAGAGTAGACGTAATGATTGAAGCAGGCCTGGAAAATGAGGTGAATTCACTGGTTCAAAAAGGCTGCACAGCCGAAACTCCGGGAATGAAAGCAATCGGCTACAGCGAATGGTTTGAATCAGATTATTTTAATGGAAATAAAGATATTTCAGAAATTGCAGAAGCAATAAAGCATCACAGCTGCAAATACGCGAAAAAACAGTACACCTATATAAGAGACATTCACGAAGGAATTGTAATAGATTATAATGGAACAGAGGAAGATATAAAAAAAGTAGGAAATCTGATTGCAGATTTTGCGAAATCAAGTATAAAATAAACAGATAGAGTCGGTGCTAGAATTACTCTGCATTTGAACATAAAAAGAATTGTATAGATGGAGGAAAAAAAAAGAAAAATTGAGGTAAAAAGCGTATGTCGGTCATACAAATAGCGATTTGTCGGCACAACGTAATAGAAATAATAATTCAAATGGCAATTATGCAGAGAATAATTCAATAGGCCCTGATGGAAATGAAAATACGAAACCAACAGTGTTGATAGTAGATATGCCCGGAATGACAGATCCTGATGGAAAATTATCAAGCATGCTTTTAAATTTAAATGTTTATTTTGATTTGAATTTGAAAACTGGTGTTGAAGAAACAGTAATTAATGTTATTGATGGCTCTTCTGTAGAGAAAATAAAAAAAGCATTAAATGATAAAAAAAATACAGATGATATGGAAAGCTTAATATTCATTGGTGGTCATTCACATATTTTTAAACAAAAAGTAATTGATAAATTAAAATATAATGATATTAATCTAGATAATACAGTTCAAATTTATTTTGCAACTTGTGAAACTGAATTAAATACCACAATTATATCAAATAAATTAGGTGTTCCAAAAGAAAATATCCATATAAATACAGGGTTATCTTGGTCTGATAATTCTTATAATTTTTTGATTAAAATCTTAGGAGGAAAAGATGTGGCAGAATCTTATAAAGAATATATACAGGCTAATACCGAAAAAAATGAGAGGAATGATAATGTTAATTAATAAAAAGAAATTTCTTTTTTTGATTTTACTAAATACAGGACTATCAGTTTTTGGAAGAAGTTATAAAGCATTACCATCTGTCGTTATTGATCATAAAAATGGAAAGGTCGAAAAATTTGAAGATAATATTTTT
>CAMVBP010000063.1 GCA_947165795.1 uncultured Treponema sp. | reverse complement strand
AGAGTGGGTCATCAGAGAAGTCTCCACCGATGTCTGCATTACCCTTCTTTGTAAGTGGCTGATACTGATGGTAGCAGCCGCCGTCCGGAAGCTGAGTAGAAGCAATGTCGATAAGTCTTTCGCGGGCGCGGTCTGGAATCTGATGTACGAAACCAAGAATATCCTGGTTTGAATCGCGGAAGCCCATACCTCGTCCAATTCCGCTCTCGAAGTAGCTTGCAGAGCGAGACAAGTTGAAGGTAACCATACACTGATACTGGTTCCAGATGTTTACCATGCGGTTTACTTTGTCTTCCGGTGTGTTTACGTTGAGAATTCCGAGGAGCTTGTCCCAGTAAGCGCGAAGCTCTTTCATACCAGCAGCGAACTTCTCTGGTGTGTTGTATTTTTCAATCATTGCAAGGGCTTTTTCCTTGTTGATTGTCTTGCCGTCTGCCTCGAATTTCTTTTCTACCGGCATCTCAACATAGCCGAGAACGAATACCAAAGTCTTTGATTCGCCTGCTTTGAGAGTGATTTCCTTGTAGTGTGAAGCGATTGGAGACCAACCATCTGCGAGTGAGTTGCCGCATTTTCCGTCCAGAACCTGCTGAGGATTGTTGAATCCGTTGTACAAGCCGATGAAAGTGTCGCGGTCTGTGTCGTAGCCGTCAATCTTGTCGTTTACTGAGTAGAATGCGTAGTGATTGCGGCGGTCGCGGTATTCTGTTTTGTGATAGATAACTGAATCTTTGATTTCTACACGACCAGTAGAGAAGTTTCTCTGGAAGTTTGTGCAGTCATCCTGAGCATCCCAAAGACACCATTCAGCAAATGACCAGAACTTGAAAGTCTTGTCGCTACTTCCTTCGTTTGTAAGAACAACCTGCTGAACTTCACCGTCGTAGTCCTGTGGTACGAAGAAAGAAACTTCTGCTTTAAGGTTATTCTTTTTTCCGGTAATGATTGTGTAGCCCATACCGTGGCGGCATTCGTAAGAATCAAGCTCTGTCTTTACTGGAGACCAGCCCGGATTCCATATTGTGCCGTTATCGTTGATGTAAAAATAGCGTCCGCCCATATCGATAGGTACGTTATTGTAGCGGTAGCGTGTGATGCGGCGGAGACGTGCATCTTTATAGAAGCAGTATCCTCCTGCTGTATTTGAAATTAACGAGAAAAATCCCTGAGTTCCAAGGTAGTTAATCCAAGGATACGGTGTGCGAGGTGTTTCAATTACATACTCGCGGTTTGTGTCGTCAAAGTGTCCGAATTTCATTATTGGCTCCTGTAACGTTATTAACGCTCCGAAACTCTCTGGTTTACGAAAACGTTGTAGTTGAATATATTATAATATAATCACATTATTTTTGCAACAGTTCCGCCCTTTAAAAGGCGGCCGGAAATAAGTTCATGAGAATGAGAATAATTATCGGTTTCAATAAGATTAATAAGTTTTTCTGCTATAGTTTCTCCAATAGCAAGGCCGTTCTGTTCATAAGTAGTTAATGGCGGAATCATCATGGAAGTAAGCAGAATACCGTCATAGCCGACAATACTTATATCTTTGCCCGGAACTAATCCTCTGGAACTGATTTCGCGAATTCCGCCAAGTGCAGAATAATCATCAGGATAAAAAATACAGGTAGGAGGCTCCGGCAGGGAAAGCAGAATATTTGTTGCTTCGGCACTTGTATAAGGATCGTTGTACATAGCTTCTGCAAAGTATTCTTTTGGTATTTCAATTCCATGTGCCTTGCAGGAAGCAGTAAAGGATTTCTTTCTTTCTGAAGTTACAAGAGTGTCTTCTCCATGAATCATTGCAATTTTTGAATGACCGTTCGAAACAACATATTCAACAAGTTCTTTTTCGCCGTTTTCGTTATTGCTCATTACACTGGTGTGATTGTTATCATAATAATAATCAAGAGTTACGGTCGGTATTTCGCTTTTTACAAGCTTTTTTATGGAAGGAGATTTAAAGTCGGCAGAAAGAATTGCAACGCCGTCAAAGTTTCTGCTCCTGATGTGATTATAATATTCGTCATTACGATTAGTTCCGGTAAATGTAATTTCATAACCGTGAGCCTGTGCCACCTTATGAAGCCCGCTTATAATGGTTGCAAAATACTGATGCTGAAAACCAGCCCGGGTTTTATCTTCAAAAATAACACCAATATCGTAAGTACGATTTGTTCTTAAAGTTCTGGCAGCAAGGTTAGGGTGGTAGCCCATTTTTTCTGCTTTTTTGCGAATCAATTTTATAGTTTCTTCGCTTATTTCTGAACTTCCTTTTAATGCTTTACTTACTGTAGAAAAAGAAACATTACATTCTTTTGCAATGTCTTTTAATGTAACCATCATTTACTCCAACGTTTTCGCTGCTAACAGTATAACCCGAAATCACGCTGGAAGCAAATGGTTTTATTATCTGGAAGTAGAAAGCCTTGCTTTTGCCTGATATCGTGCAAGACCTTCTTTTATGAGTAAATCAATTAAATCTTCAAACGCAAGACCTGCTGCTTCGCACATTTTCGGGAACATGCTTATTTTTGTAAAGCCCGGCAATGTATTTATTTCATTCAAATAAACTTCACCGGAATCCTTGTCTATAAAAAAGTCGACCCTTGCAAGACCTGTCGCATCTAAAACCTTGTAAGCGGCACGTGCAGTCTTTCTGATTTTTTCAATATCGTTTTCTGAAAGTTCTGCAGGTATTAAAAGTTTTGCGCCGTCCGGATCATTGTATTTTGCATCAAAATCATAGAAATCATGAGAAGGTGCAATTTCTCCAGGAATGTATGCAACAACATCTTCAATTTCATCTTCATATGGGGTCGTTACTGAATTGCCTGTAACGCTGCATTCAATTTCTCTGGCGTTAATTGATTTTTCTATTAAAACCTTATCGTCCCAGGTAAAAGCTTCCATAAGTGCATAGGAAAGCTCTCTTTTGTTGTTGGCCTTGTTTGCGCCGTTTGAACTTCCTGCGCAGCAAGGCTTTACAAACAATGGATAACCAAGTTCTTTTTCAATTTCTTCAATGGCACTGTCGTATACTGTGCTGTCCATAGTAATGCTTCTTTTAAGGCATACATAAGGAACAACAGGAAGTCCGACACTCTGCCAGATCATTTTTGTTTTTTCCTTGTCCATTGTAATTGCAGAAGAAAGGTGAGTACAGCCGACATAAGGAATATCTGCCATTTCAAATAATCCCTGAATAGTTCCGTCTTCACCGTAAGTTCCATGCAAAGCTGGAAAAACAATATCGGTATTTACAGGTTTTCCGTCTGCCACAAAACATTCATTTTTTCCGGCAGGAACAACTGTAACAAGATTTTTTTCATTTTCAGAAATTTGTAATGCTGCAGATTTGTCATTAATTATTCTTTCATATTCACTTTTATCCTGCAGATACCATTTTCCTTTTTTTGTTATTCCAATAAGATTAACATTATTTTCCTTTGGAATTCCACGCACAATAGCGGCCGCAGAAATTAAACTGATTTCATGTTCGCCGCTTTTTCCACCATATATAACTGTAATATTCATATTCATTCCTTATATATTATTATTTAATAATTTCTGCAAGTGCTTTTTCTGCTTCCGCAATTTCGTCGTAAGGCATTACATAATTTTTATAAATTATACTGTTTTCATGCGACTTTCCCAAAAGCAGAACTATATCTCCGCCCTGAGCAAGAGAAAAAGCTTTCCTGATTGCTGTCGGACGGTCAGGAATAATAAACAGATTTTCATTAATTATCTTTCCTTCCTTTTTAGAACCTTCTGCAATCATATTTAATAATTCAACAGAATCTTCACCTCTTGGATCTTCATCAGTTAAGATTACAGTATCGCAGAAGCGCGCTGCAATTTCTCCCTGCAACGGACGCTTTGTTAAATCACGTTCACCGCCGCTTCCAAAAAGAGCAATCATTCTTCCCTTGCAGCGTTTTCGCAAAGGAGGAAAAATAGTTTCAAAGCTGGAAGGAGTGTGAGCATAATCGACAATTACTTCAAAAGGCTGGCCTTTGGAAATAACAGTCATGCGTCCTTTTATGGCTTTAAGATTTTCTGTTTTTGCTGCAACTTCTTCAAAAGAAAGACCTGTTACGCTGCTTACTGCAGTAATTGCAGCCATTAAATTATATGCATTAAATGCACCAGGTAGAGGTGCTTTTACTTCAAAGCGTGAATGTGCTCTTGGAATAGAAAAATCAAAATTATCAGGATAAACGGCATCTTTTCCATCGGCATCAATAAAGAAAGAAAGTCCGTAAGTTGCAGATGCAATATTAGATGCAGTCATATAACGGAGATTCTTTGGAATGGCAGGAAGGGCAGTTGCTTTGTTGCCGGTTTCTGCAGCGGCTTTGCCGGCCATTCCGTTTGTTGTAAAACCGTAAACATTTGCTTTTGTAGAATTAATAAAAAATTCTGCAGATTCATCTTCAAGATTTACAATTCCAATAGAATTGATTTTTTTTCTTTCTCCGGCAATGAGTTTTAAATGATTATGTTTATCAAGGGCGCGGAATAAATTTGCCTTATCATTTCTGTAGGTCTCAAAATTTTTATGAAATTCAAGATGTTCCAGAGTAACGTTCATAAAAACAGCGCAGTCAAAATTTACGTTTCCAAGACGATTCAGCTTTTTAGAAAGACCATGCGAAGAAGCTTCTACAACAGCATAACGGCAGCCGTTTTCAAGCATCTGGTTTAAATGATGCTGAATTACCGGAGCTTCCGGAGTTGTCTGATGCTGAGGATTTGGCATGGCTTCGTCACCAAATGAATATTCAACTGTAGAAATAAAACCGGCCTTCTGTCCGCATTCACGCAAAAGCTGCCAGATAAAACTAACAGTAGAAGATTTTCCTTCAGTTCCTGTAACGCCGATTACAATAAGTCGGTCCGAAGGATTATCGTAAAAAGCAGCCGAAAGTGGAGCCATAGCAGTTCGTGAATTTTCAACCTGAATAAGACATGGCGCAAATTTCTGAACGCTGTTTGAAATTTCATTTTCTAAAGTGCGCTTAATAATAGCCTTTGCAATTTCTTCTTTTTGAACGGCATTCAATTCACCCTGAAAAACTACTGCATTTGCGCCGTTCAAAATTGCCTGAGCAATAAAATCATTTCCATCAACATGAGTTCCCTGCCATGCAAAAAAAAGTGAATCTTTTTTTACAAGACGAGAATCAAAGCACATTTCTGTTATGGGAATATTATTGATTTCCGGATTATCTTTTATCTGTTGTCCGTCTGCACTTATAATTTTATGTTCTATTGCAGGAAGTATTTGCGAAAGAAATTTTGTCATAAAGATATAATAATATTATTGAATGTTTTGTGCAATGCAGACTATAATACATCCATGTTTTACGAAGTTCGTGTAGAAGCCGATTTTGCTGCCGCTCATTTTTTGCGGGATTATAACGGAAAGTGTGAAAATCTTCATGGTCATAATTATAAAGTGTATGCGCATGTAAGGGGAAAAGAATTAAACGAAGGCGGAATGCTACTTGACTTTTCAAAATTAAAGACGGCGCTCCGTTCAGTATGTAAGGAGTTAGACCACACTAACTTAAATGACATGCAGATATTCGATCAGAACCCGAGCGCTGAGCGAATTGCTTTCTATATATATTCTTCAATTATTGAACAGATGAAAAAAGAAGGACTGGATTTGTCTTATCAAAAAGATAAAAATTCTCCAGTCCTTTATGCAATAGATGTTTTTGAAACAGAAACTTCAAGAGCGCGCTATTGCGCTGCCGAATAATTTCTGAATAATTATTTCGCTTTCTTTGCAGTTTCTATTACAGAATAGAAAGCTTTTTTTGGAGTATATTTTCCACTCTTCATTTCGAATAAAAGCGGGAACTGAGTTGTGTTCTGATGCCATTTAAGCATGTATGGAGCATTCAGCCAGGTAGCTTCATCATTCAAACCCCAGATAGTAATGCTTGTAATTCCGTTCTTTTTCTTTGTTTTTCTGTTATTAATGTAAGTTTTAAAGAAAGCCGCATAGGCATTTGCAAGTTCGTCTGCATCGTATTTTGCTTCTGTTGCAACATCAAGCTCTGTAATATGAATATCAAGACCTTTTTTTACAAAGTCAGAAATTGCCGCTTCAATGTCTTTAGGGTTTGTATCTTTAGAAATATGAGACTGCATTCCCATTACATCAATTCGAGCAGGAAGAATTTTTAACTTACGGGCTTCAATAATGTCGTCAAGAAGATTTAAAATACCTCTGCGTTTTGCTGCTTCATGACAGTTATAATCGTTATAAGCAAGAAGTACATCTTTTGGTGCATATTTGTTTGCAAAGCGGAAGGCATTTACAATGAATTCAGAATTTCCGTAAATCTTATACCAGTTAGAATCTTTACGGAGTGAACCGCTTGTTCCGTCTTCAATTGCTTCATTTACAACATCCCAGGCCCACACAATATGTTTTCCGCCGTTATTCTTTTTTTCCCAATCAGCAACATGCTCTAAAACAGTTTTAATGTACCATTCCTGTCTTGCAGTCATTTCCTCTTTAGAAGCAAATGGTTTTGACTGGTCATAATCTTCGTGGAAAAAAGCTTCTTCAGTCTGTGAATGCCAAACAAGTACGTGTCCGCGGAGCATAAGACCATTTTTCTTACATACATCAAGAATAGTATCCATAGTTGCAAAGCCGTTCATTACCGGAGTCTTAATTGTAAGTCCGTTAGTTGCAGTAAACGAACCTTCAAGTTTTGGATTCTGTCCCCACCAGGCCATTAAAAACTGAGGTTTGAATTCATTTCCCATAGTAATGGTAGAAGAATGTTTTTTCATACCCTGCTGAACATAATCTGTTGCAAGTTCCTTTTCGCTCCAGCCCTTAATGCCATATTCGCAGGCAAAACCAACATATTCAAAAAGATCTTTGTAGGTATCTTTAAAAGATGGAACCTCATTGGAAATCCAGTCCTGCGCAAATGCGCCGGCAAAAAAAGCAAAAATTGCCGTTGATAAAATAATTTTAATAAATGATTTTTTCATAAATCCTCCAAATATTTACTACTGTTTACTATATAATAACTAAAATTTACGCACCAGCATGTCGCACAGGAATGCCTTTTTCGGCCAGTTCCTTTTTTATTTTTTCAACGGTGTATTCACCGCTGTGAACCATAGTTGCAATCAAAGCCGCATCAGCTTTTCCAGTTGTCAGCGCTTCTGCAAGATGCTCAGTCTTTCCGCCGCCGCCGCTTGCAATTACCGGAACAGTAACATTTTCTGCAATCATTCTGGTAAGGTTTAATTCGTAGCCGTCTTTAGTTCCGTCAGCATCAATTGAATTTAAAACAATTTCGCCGGCGCCAAGTTCTACAGCTTTCTTTGCCCATTCAAGCGCGTCAAGATCAGTCTTTACTCTTCCGCCGTTAATGTAAACGCGGTAACCGCTTGGAACAGAATCATCTTTAGCTGCATCCATACCAAGCACAATACTCTGGCTTCCAAAAATCTTAGCGCCTTCCGTAATCAGCGAAGGATTTTTTACTGCCTGCGAATTCAACGAAACCTTTTCTGCACCCGCAAGGATAGTCGAACGAATATCTTCAACAGTACCAATACCGCCGCCAACACAGAACGGAATAAAAACTTCACTTGCAACTCTGGAAATCAAATCAAGAATAGGACCGCGTCCTCTTGCCGAAGCAATGATGTCATAAAAAACAAGTTCATCAACACCCTGACGGTAATATTCCCTTGCCATATCAACCGGGTCACCAATATCAATATTGTTCTGGAACTTAACACCCTTAGTAGTTCTGCCGTCCTTTACATCAAGGCAAACAATAATTCTTTTTTTAAGCATAAACAAAACCTCACAAGCGGCAGAAATTCTCCAGAATCTTTAATCCTGGCTCACCGGATTTTTCCGGGTGGAACTGACACGCAAAAACATTATCCTTTTGAATTACACTCGGAATTTTCGTACCGTAATCAGCAACAGCTTTTATAACGGAAGAATCTTTAGGACAAATCACATATGAATGAACAAAATAAAAATCGCAGTCCGGATTAATTCCATTAAAAAGAGGGCAGTCGCCGTTCATAAATTCAAGATTATTCCAGCCCATATGAGGCACTTTTAAGCCTTTTTTCTGAATATCTGGAACAAGATCAGACAAATGTTTAATATTTCCTTCTATTATATTGAGACAATTTATATTACCTTCATCCGAATAAGAAAAAATAATCTGCGAGCCTACACAAATTCCAAGAAGCAAAACACCTTCCGAAACTTTACGTTTAATAAAATCCGTAAACCCAAGATTATCTAATTCCTTCATTGCATAAGCATCATCGCCGTCTCCTGGAAAAATCAAATGAGAACACTTTTCCAGTTCCTCAGGCTTTTTAGACATAACATATTCAATACCAAGTTTTTTTAGCGACCGTTCAACACTGGTAATGTTGCCGGCGTTGTAATCAATAATTCCTACCATAATAAGAAAGATACTGAATCCACTCTGAATTTTCAAGAAGAGCAGGGCGGTCCCGTCCGCTCCGCGGCCGGTCGCTACTTCCGTGGTTCCGCTGTCGCTCCAGCCTCCTCGCCGTCGCCGCAAAATGCGCCGCCGTCTGCGGTGGCCGCAAGCAACCTCGCGGTTGCATGCGCCACTCCAATCGCTACCGCGGTTTTAAGCAGAAAATTATTTAAAAAAATTTTTCAGAAATTTTGTCAAAAATTGCAAATCGGCGCAGTTATTTATATGTGGATTTTTTTTCATATATAAATAATTTTAAGGAGGACATTAGCTATGTCACTCAAAAACAGAAAATACAAGGATTCAGTTTTTACAGATTTGTTTGGAAGCGACAAAACTGCAAAAGAAAATTTTCTTTCGCTTTACAATGCACTTTCCGGCTCAGATTTTAAACTTAATAAAGTTTCTATGGAACGAAAAATTATTGAACAGTCACTTTATAAAACTTTCAATAACGATGTAAGCTGGGAAATAAACGGAAAACTGATTGTTCTTGTCGAACACCAGTCAACAATAAACGAAAACATGCCGTTCCGCTGTCTTGAATATGTCTCACGTATTTACGAAGAAATTGTTCCGGTAAAAACACGATATTCGGAAAAAGTTTTTAAGCTTCCAAATCCGGACTTTTATGTTGTTTATGTTGGAAAAAAAGATTATCCAAAAGAAAAAGAACTTAAGCTTTCCGATGCATTTTATGTACAAGACGGAAGTAAGCTTGAATTGGTTGTGCAAATCAAAAACTGTTCAGATTCCAAATTCTTGCCGTTATTCCAAAACTGTGATATTCTAAAACAGTATTGCCGGTTCATAGAAATTGTAGAAGAAAATTACAACGAGCGCTTTCCTAAAAGATCATTTAAAAAGGCAATAGAACAGGCAATGTCGGAAGAAATCCTAACAGATTATCTGGACCGAAAAAGCCGGGAGGTCATAAATATGCTCTGTGCAAAATATGATTATAAGATGGATATTGCTGTAAAACAGGAAGAAGCATTTGAGGATGGCAAAGCTGAAGGTCATGCTGAAGGGCTCGTTGAAGGTATTGAACAAGGCTCTCAACAAAAAGCAATTGAAGATGCTAAACGCATGCTGATTAAGAAATACCCGACCGGCGACATTTCTGAAATAACTGGTCTCCCGCTCGAAAAAGTTCTTGAACTTCAAAAGAGTCTATCTGTAGAAGCTTAAAAGATAAAATTTGCTTTCTATAATGGCAGAAAGAGCCGGATACCTCAAAGAAACCGAAGATAAAATCAATAAAAGAAAAGTTAACTGAGCCTGCACAAAAAAACAAATTACAAAATGTTATTATTTTTCTTGACTTCCTTTGAAACATACTATAAAATAAATAACAAAAGTGGGTTTTCGTAAAAGGGCGTTGCTCTGGAAATCCTATAAAAAAAAAGGAGGATTTTTTCAAATGAAAAAAATCGTTACATTAGCAGCTATTGC
>CAMVBP010000062.1 GCA_947165795.1 uncultured Treponema sp. | reverse complement strand
GGCACAAGGTACTTTATGATATCGGAGTTGTTTCTACAAAAGAACCATTCCAGCGCCTCGTAAACCAGGGTATGATCACTTCATTTGCTTTCCAGAGAAAGAACAAGACTCTGGTTCCTGTTGATGAAGTTGAACAGAAAGATGACGGCAACTACTACGAAAAGGCAACCGGCGAAAAGCTTGAACAGATTGTTGCAAAGATGTCTAAGTCTTTGAAGAACGTAGTAAATCCTGATGATGAAATTAAGGCTTACGGTGCCGACAGCGTTCGTATGTACGAAATGTTCATGGGACCTCTTACAATGAGTAAGCCATGGGCAACACAGGGTATTGTTGGTATTCACCGCTTCCTCGAAAAGGTATGGTCTGTATCTGAAAAGCCTATGAGTGATATCGACATCACAGGCAAGCTCGAAGACAAGGCACTCATCAGCGCACGCAAGACTTTTGCCCAGACAATCAAAAAGGTAACTGATGATACAGCAACTTTGAACTTCAACACAGCTATCAGCCAGATGATGATTTTCATCAACGAAGTAAGCAAGCTTCAGGAAGTTCCAAAGGCAATGTGGAGCGACTTTGTAAAAGTACTCTCACCTTACGCACCACACCTCGGCGAAGAACTCTGGGAAAAACTCGGCAACAAAGAGACTATCGCTTACGTTGCATGGCCAAAGATCAACGAAGACTTTGCAAAAGATGATGTAAAGACAATCGTTGTAATGGTTAACGGCAAAAAACGCGATACATTTGAAGCAGCTCCAGGCAGTTCAGACGACAGTCTTAAGGAAATCGCTTTCGCTCGTGAAGGAGTAAAGAAATTTACAGACGGTCACGAGATTGTAAAATGTATTATCGTAAAAGATAAACTTGTAAATATTGTTACACGCTAATATGTCCGGTCAAGGCATTATTCGCAAAGTGCCTTGACTGAACTGTTTTGCGGGAGTTAAAAATGTCAAAAGAAATCACCTCAAAATTATTTGCTATTCAGGATTCAGAATACAAAAAATTCCAAAGCAAACTGGTTCCGAATATTTCTCCAGATTCCATTATTGGTATAAGAACTCCGCAAATGCGCGCAATAGCAAAAGAAATTCACGGTACGCAAACTGCAGAAGATTTTTTATCGGAGCTTCCGCATAAATATTACGAAGAAAATCTCATTCATTTTTTTCTTATTTCTATGATTAAGGATTTTGATGAATGCATAAATAAGCTCGAAGCTTTTCTTCCATACATTGACTGCTGGCCGGTATGCGACCAGGCCAGTCCAAAAGTTTTTAAGAAAAACCATAAACGAATTCTGCCTTATATAAAAAAATGGATTTCCTCGCCTCATGTTTATACAGCCAGATTCGGAATGCGAATGCTAATGAATGAATTTCTGGATGAAGATTTTGATGTTGAATATCTGGATCTTGTAGCATCAAAAAAAGGCGATGACTATTATTTAAAAATGATGGTTGCCTGGTATTTTGCAACAGCGCTTGCAAAACAATATGATTCAGCAGTTACTTTTATAGAAAAACGTAAACTTGAACAATGGACTCATAACAAGGCTATTCAAAAAGCACTTGAGAGTTTTAGGGTTTCAGAAGATCATAAAGAATATCTGCGCACATTGCGATGGAAGTAGCCAAATTTTACAAAAATTGGAGTTAAAAAATGAAAGAAAAAAATAAATCAAAAAGAATAAATACAGTAAAAAATAATTTCTATGCACTCTCGCTTGTCTGGAAAATGTGTCCGCGCCAGGTAATTCACAGGGCAATTTCTAAATTCCTGTACTATGTAGGCTGGCTTTTTTACAGTGCATTTTTTATGAGATATGTAATTAACGCATTGCAGGAAGGAAAAACCTTTCAGGCAATTATGATTTTCGTAGGAATTACAGTTGCAGTTTTTACTTCAATGTCTTTGTATAATAGCTATATTCTCGGTACAGTTGCGCCTACTGCAGATACAGAAGTAAATAAAAAACTCTACAAAAAATTATTTACAAAATCACGAAATGTAGAACTTGAATGTTTTGAGAATTCTGATTTTTACGATAAATATACACTCGCAATGAAAAATGCTGACACACGTATGATCGAAACTGTTGATACTTTTTTTGGTCTCGTATTCGGATTTATAGCAAGTATCTGTGCATTTGTTTTTATGTTCAAGGTAGATAAGCTTTCTATCGCATTTTTATTGCTTCCAGTTATAGGCAACTTTTATTTCCGCAGATTAAACAGTAAGGTTGAATATCAGCGTAATAAAGAAATGGCTCCGCATAATCGCCGCATAGATTACATAAACAGAATTATGTATCTGAAAGATTACGCAAAAGAAATTCGCCTTACAAATATTTTTAATCTTTTAAAAAGACAGTACACAGATGCAATCACAGGCGTTGCCGACGTTACTAAAAAATTTGTTTTCAAATCTGCATTTTTTCACTGGTTCTATGTAATGTTTACTTTTACCTTCATTTTTGAAGGACTGCTGATATATGGAGCCTACCGAACGTTAGTTAGTAATACAATGCAGCTTCCTCAGTTAGCCGTTCTTACAAGTATGATGGTTTCTACAACCTGGATTTTAATCGGCTTTACAGATTCAGTTACTGCATGTTTTAAAAACGGACTTTTTGTAGATTACCTTAGAACCTTCCTTGAATATAAAGAAAAAATTCCGGAAGACTACGATGGTATAGATCCAGGGACAACAATCAATTCAATTGAATTCCGTAACGTAAGTTTTTCTTATAAAGATATTCCTGTACTCAATAATTTGAACATGAAATTTGACGGCGGAAAAACTTATGCGCTTGTTGGTCATAACGGTGCAGGAAAATCAACAATCATAAAATTGCTGCTTCGTTTTTACGATCCGACCGAAGGAGAAATATTACTCAACGGCCGCAATATAAAAGATTTTAATCTTCAGAAATATCGCACATTATTTGCAACCGCTTTTCAGGACAACAGAATGTTTTCTATGACAGTTGCAGACAATGTTACGCTTGGAGAAAAAATTCCTGAAGAAGACCGTGATAAAGTAGTTACAGAAGCACTTCAGCTTTCCGGAGTTTACGAGAAAGTTATGAGTCTTCCTCAGGGAATTAATACAACACTCACAAGAGAATTTGACGACAACGGAGCTGTTCTTTCCGGTGGTGAATTCCAGAAAATTGTTGTTGCCAGAGCTTTTGCACGCCAGTGTCCTATTAAAGTTTTTGATGAACCTTCAAGTGCATTGGACCCGATTGCAGAATACAAACTGTTTGATAATATTTTAAAGGCCTGCCGCGAAAATACACTTTTATTTATTTCACACAGACTTTCTTCCGTACAGAATGCAGATCATGTATTTTTACTGGAAAAAGGAGAAGTCCGCGAAGAAGGAACTCACCGTGAATTAATGGAAAAACACGGCTTATATGCAGATATGTATCAAAAGCAGGCAGAAAATTATCTTGCAGATACAACTAAACAGACAGAAGGAATTTGGGCATGAAAAATAAAATTAAAAAAACAGATCAAAATAAAAATTCAAAGTCTTCTAAGCGCCGCAGCTCTGTTTTAAAAAATCAAGTATTCCTCTGGAAACTCTGTTTTAAAACCTGCCCGCTTTATATGATTTATCATCTTTACGATGCATTCCGCTATCAGGGTGTAATCTTTCTTGAGCACGTACTTGGAATCCGTTATGTTTTGAGATGCGCAGAATTTCATGAGCCGTTTACAAAAGCGCTTTTCTATATAGGCCTTATCCTGCTTTTGAATATTCTTCAAATTATTCCAGACGGATTATTTATTTACGGCTGGCAATTCAAGTACAAGCCACGTCTTTACCGTGCACTAAAAGAGCAGATGTTTAAGAAAGCTTCAGAAATTGATCTTTACTGCTACGATGACCCGGCATATTACAATGATTTTGTACTTGGTGTTCAGCAGTCAGAAGCCGCAATTGACCGCTTCCTTGAATTATTAAATATGACTGTACAGGCTTTTACAGTTTTATTCACAACAGGAATTTTCTATCTTGTAACAGATCCTGCCGGAATAATTTTTGTACTTGTTTCATTTATTCTTAGATTCATAGTTTCTAAAAAACTGAATAAAGTGAACTATGAAAACCGAATCAAAATTAATTCTCACATGCGCAAACGCGATTATATAAGCCGTGTTTTTTATCTCAAAGACTTTGCAAAAGAATTACGGCTTCATCCTAATGCAGGTTCTCAGCTTGAAAAAGAATTCGAAGAAGCAAATGACAGTATTATTGCTGAACACAAAAAGGTTGCTGCAAAAAGAACATGGCTTCAGTTCCTTAAAGATTACGGTGTAAGCGATCTTTTGATTGACGGATTTTATATAACATATCTTGTTTATAAAGCCGCAGTTCTTCATTCACTTTGTTACAGCGATGCAGTTATATTATTTAACAGAACAGGAAGCCTTAGAGGAAGCATGGGCCGCTTTGCAGATCTTGGTCCTAAAGCTCACGAAAACAGTATGTTCGTAGATAAGATTCGGGCTTTCCTTTCTTATGAACCAAAAATAAAAAATAATGAAGGCGAAGCAGTTCCTCAGGGAAATGGTACATTGAATATAAATCATGTTTCATTCAAATATTTGGAAACCGGCCGCACCGTTCTGGACGATATTTCTTTAACTGTAAAACCTGGTGAACACATTGCTATTGTAGGATACAACGGAGCCGGAAAGACAACCCTTATAAAATTACTTATGCGTCTTTATGATCCGACAAGTGGAACAATCACATATCATGATCAGAGTATTTCTACATTTAAACCGGATGATTACCGCAAAAGAATTGGAGTTGTATTCCAGGACTTCCAGATGTTTGGCGCAAACCTTGCAGAAAATGTTGTAATGGATAATATGACAAAAGAAGAAGAGGAAGAGCGGGCCCCTCAGATTACAGCTGCCCTCACATCTGCAGGCTTTGGCGAAAAGCTGGCTCATCTGCCGGACGGCCTCTTTACTCAGGTAACCACAGAGTTCGACAAATCCGGCGTAGACTTCTCCGGCGGAGAAAGTCAGAAGGTTGCAATTTCGCGTGCCTTCTATAAAAATGCCGACATCTTAATTATGGACGAGCCATCAAGTGCCCTGGACCCTATCGCCGAATATGAGCTCAACAAGGCTATGGAAAGTGCGGCAAAAGGAAAAACTGTTTTCTATATTTCGCACCGTCTTTCTACAACACGAGATGCAGACAGAATCATAATGCTGGAACGCGGAAAAATAATTGAAGAAGGAACTCACAACGAGCTTCTTAAGCGAAACGGAAAATACGCAGAAATGTGGAATGCACAGGCCGGAAAATATAATTAAAAATATATGTTGAATCGAGCTCCGTGCGGTTCAACATTTTCGGCAGAAATTTCTGCACTAAGTGCTTCGGCTAAGGTTTTTGCAATTGCAAGGCCTAAGCCTGAACCACCCGCACTTCTTGTATGTGCTTCATCTGCACGGTAAAAACGTTCAAAAACATGCGGAAGCGCTTCTTCTAAAATTCCAGGCCCGTCATCACTTTCATAAAGCACTAACTTTCCATCTTCAGTCTTTTGAACGCCAAGTTGAACAGCACATTTTCCAGCTGAAAATTTTACGCTGTTGGAAACAAAGATTGTTATAATCTGGTGAAGCATTTCCGGATCAGTTTTGAGCAAAAATTTTTCTCCATTTTGGTTAGCATAATTAATTATAAATCTTACATCCGGAGCAACAGCATTAAATTCATGTTCAACTCGTTCAAAAATATCTTTCACTTGAACTTCAGAAATTTCGGGCTTTATACGTCCGCTTTCAATTCTTGAAATCTGTAAAAGATTTTCAATAATTGCATGCATAGATTTTGTTTCATTCTTAATTGCGTTCAGCGATTTTTCAAGCTGCTCAGGATTATCTTTTCCCCAGCGCAGCAAAAGATTTGCCTGACCGGAAATTACAGTGAGCGGCGTATTCAATTCATGCGAAACATCACTGGAAAATTGTCGTTCCCTTTCAAAATCAGATTTTATCCGCGCAAATAAATCATTAAACGTATTTGAAAGTTCATCAATTTCATCACCATGCTTTTTAAAAGACAGCTTCCACTCAAGATTTACTGTTGTCATATTTTGAGCCGCACGCGTAATTTTAACAACAGGCTTTATTGTATTTTTTGTAAGCAAAAATGAAAACAAAAAAGAAAGCACAAGAATCGGAATTACCATCAAAAGCAGCGCAGAAGGTAACTGTGGAAAAAGTTTTGAAAAGGAATCGTTTTCAATATTTTCTGCAACTGCAATTACAATATTTTTTCCTGCAATTTCATAAGCTGCCGCGTAATATAAAATATCAAGGTCTCCATCAAAAAAGAATTCTTTTTCAAAGTAATGAACAGACTTTCCATTTGTCTCACTAAGCAAAGGTAAAAAAGGATCATTAGTTGCAAGCACAGTTTCTGTTTCTGCATCATAAGCAATATAAGTCTGATAATACGGAAGCTCACTTGCAATTAAATAGATTTCTGCACCTTCTGATTGAAAATCTGAACTTTGCAATTTTTCCGAAATTTCATTAAAAATTTTCGTTTCAGATTGTTTTAGCTGTTCTGTCTGATTAAGTTGAATAAGATAACGCACACAATACAAGAATGCAATTGAAAGCAGAATTATTGCAGTGGTAAGAATAAACATAAAGCGAAGTGAAAGCCTGACTGCAAAAGATTCCTTCATCTTGTTATTCTCCACTAACTCATCATATAACCGGCACCGCGCACAGTCCTGATATATTCTTCTTTTGTGAATTCAGAAATTTTTGAACGCAGATAGCCTACATAAACATCAACTGTATTTTCATCAATAAAATGTTCTTTGCCCCAAATCTCATCAATAATCTGTTGACGAGACTGAACCTTTCCCTGATTTTCAACAAGTATTTTTAATAAAAGAAATTCTGTTTTTGAAAGCTGAACTTCACTTTCAGAATTCTCTCCACCGTCAAATGAAAAGCTCATACGGTCTAAATTTAATTTTAAACTTTTATAAACTGAAATACTTTCCTGCGACTTTGAAAAATTTACTCTTCTGAGCAGAGCATTAATTCTTGCAAGCAATTCTTCAATTTCAAAAGGCTTTGGAATATAATCATCCGCGCCAAGATTTAATCCATTAATTTTATCAATAGTCTCGCCCCGCGCAGTTTCAATAATTACCGGAACCGTGGAAACTGCACGAATGCGGCGCAAAACTTCAAGGCCGTTTAATTCAGGAAGCATTACATCAAGCAGAATTAAATCTGGTTTTTCACTTTCAAATTTTACAAGAGCTTCGCGGCCAGTAACTGCAAGACAAGTTGTAAAACCTTCATGTTCAAGTTCTGGAATTACAAAATCAGAAATACCTGAATCATCTTCGACCATAAGAATTTTCATTTTACGAACTCCATTTTATAAACCGCGAACCGCGCAGAAAATTTAATTTACAGTTTGCAAACTTTCTACACTTTCCAGAACAGAACCATTAAAGGAACTGATATTCTGAATCCTTAAACTAAAAGAATCGTCAGTTTCATGAACGAACATTCTAATTGTATCACCCTTTTTATTAAAAGCAAATCTTACTTCACCAGGCAAAAATTTATTGTCAATTAAAAAAGAATCCTGTTTTACAGAAAGCGGATTTATACTCTGATTAAATGAAATTTCAAGACATATAGTTTTTGAATCTTTTCGTGTGCATTTAATCTGATTTATTTTTAATGGAAGATTTTCTGAATATGTGCGGTTTCCTCTATAATTCATAATTTTTTCTGAATCTTTTGGAGGAGGCGGATTTCTCTTTGAAAAATCTTCCTCATGCAGTTCCTGATTCATAGGGAAAGGAGGAAAATCCTCTGAACCAGGAGCTGCAAAGGAAGTCGTGCAAGGCACGAAAACAAAAAAAGAGAAAAGAAGAAAATGTAAAAAATCTGTTTTCAAACTTTTCATAACTGCATTATACGCAAAACGCAAAAAAAAGAAATGAAAATTTGCCAAGAATTTCCTAAGAGTTTTCTTAGAATTGTCTTAGTGCAGTTTCAAGATTTTTTGAATATCCGACAGTATATTTTAATCAACAAAAGCGCTAACGCGGAGTTAAGGAGAATGCTATGAAAAGAAAAACAAAAATTCTTAGTTTACTAATGGCAAGCTTGATTTTTGCAAGCTGCTCTAATGTTAAAATTTCAGCAGAAGCCAGCACTACAAATTATGTTGATACAACAACTGCTTCTGCAAATGCTGTAATTGCTGAAGATCTTTATGAAAACTTTGCTGCAGATGGAACTGTTTACATCAATTTTGATGGAACAACTTTTTCTTCTAATGTAGAAGGAAATCTTTCAGAATCTGATGTTTCTATAAAAGCTACATCAAACTCAGAAGAAAAAGAAACATCAAGCGGCGTTGAAATTCAGTATAAGGGAACAAAAAAAATCAAATACGTTCTTAGCGGAAACTTTACAGGAACTGTTTTTATCAAAAATAAAAATGCAGATGCAGCTGTAGTTTTAAATAACATAAACATCACAAGTGATAATGGGTTTGGCCCTGTTCTCCGTTTCAGTGCAGAAGATACAAGAACCTTTATCGTTGTTCCTGCCGGCACTACAAACACCCTTACAGACACCCGCCTTTTGAACCAGAGCGGCACCATGTATGATGATAAAAAAGGCTCAGTTTATGCCAAAGGTACTTTGATTTTTACAGGCGAAACTTCGACAAAAGCCGGTGGAACTCTGAACATTGTAAACACAGGCTACAAGCACGCAGTTTACAGCAAAGATTACATCAGAATTGCAAATCTCAATCTTAATGTAACTGTTGAAGGCAAAACCGGCCGCGACTGTATACGTGCCCTGAATGCAATTATTGTTGATGACGGAAATCTTAAGCTTGTTGGAAACGGAACTATTACAGATGATGAAAGCGCCGGACTCAGGGTTGATGGAGAAGATGCTGATGATGACGACATGACAGTTGAATACACAGCAGGGGCCGGCTTTATCATTATCAATGGCGGAAACATAGACATCAATACTGTTGCAAAAGGAATTACGGCTCACTGGAAATCTGCAAACACTGTGATTGGAAATTCAAAATACTCAGCCACAGCAAATAAATCGCTTTTGTGCACTAACTATCTCAAAAACACAAGCGCAACAAAGCCAAATCCTTTTGTAGAAATAAACGGCGGAAATATTAATGTTGTTACTACAGGTCAGCCTTATGAAGGACGCAGCGACTCAGACCCAAGCTGTTCCCCGGAAGGAATTGAAGCAAAAGCCGATCTTACAATTAATGCAGGCACAATCACCCTGAATACAACAGATGATGCAATTAATGCCGGCGGAAACATTGTTATAAACGGTGGTGCAATTTATGCCTGCAGTTCCCTTAATGATGGAATTGATTCAAACGGAAGCGCAGGAATTGTAATCAATGATGGAGTTGTAGTTGCCCTGGGTGGAAACGGAGGCGAATGTGCCTTTGACTGTGATAATGCGCCTCTTACAATAAACGGTGGTTATGTTCTTGGACTTGGAGGAGGAAATTACACTGCTCCAAAAGGCGGAAAACAGACAACACTCGTTCTGGGAAGCAGCAGCACCGGTTCAACCAACACAAGCTTTGCAGTTGTAGATTCAAAAAACAATCCAGCTTTTGTTTACACTCTGCCGGCAGCTCAGGGAGAAGTTCTGATTCTTTCCAGCCCGGAACTTAAGACAGACACAAGCTACAGTGTAAAAACAGGCATAACTATAAAAGCAGACAGCGGAACCCATTTCCATAGCCTTTACACAAAAATGCCTTCTATAAGTGTCGGTAAAGAAAGCCTTACAAATATTTCTACCACAAGCAGCAACACTGTCTACACAGATTCTAATGCGGGCCGCGGAGGGTTTGGCGGACATGGCGGCTTTGGTGGAGGCCGTGGAGCTAATGGCAACTTCGGAGAACGGGG
>CAMVBP010000061.1 GCA_947165795.1 uncultured Treponema sp. | reverse complement strand
GACGTTCTTCACGACTGTAATTTGATCTCATAATTTCTTTCACCTTGGGTAGAAGTTTAGAGCAAAGATTTATTTTTGGAAAATACATGAGAATTGACGGTTACTTCGAATCCTTATTCTACAATTGAAATATTCTTTTTAAAAAAAAATCCTACTCTGCCCTAAGAGAGTAGGATTTACAGCTGGGCCGACAGGATTCACCTCATTTTCAATTTCTTTTTAAAAAAAAAGACCTCCACTACTCAGTGAAAGTCTTTTCAACACTGGGCCGACAGGATTCGGGGTTCTGTCGCGAACTTCCTGTTCGCTCCGCCACCCCCGTCTCCGCTCGCTGTCGGCGACATCCCTGTCGCCTTTTCCTAAAATTGCTCCAAGCCTTCGCAATTTTAGGCGCTCGCTCCGCTTCGAATCCTGTTCTTCCCTCCGTCAATTTCTTTTAAAATAAAAAAATCCTACTCCTAATTTTGAGAGTAGGATTTACAACTGGGCCGACAGGATTCGAACCTGTGGAATGCGGGCACCAAAAGCCCGTGTCTTACCGCTTGACGACGGCCCAATTTATATCATCAGAAACCGATTTAGTCTTCTGCTCCACCAGTTTCAATATGACCAGCATTGTATTCAGAAAGAATTTTGTTCTGCATTTCGTTTCTGAATTCCGGACTAATCGGATGAGCTACATCTTTATACTCACCGTTTGCCGTTTTACGACTAGGCATGGCAATGAACAATCCTGTTTTGCCTTCAATAATTTTTACATTATGAACGACAAAGCAGTCGTCAAAAGTAACCGTTACATACGCACGGAGTTTGCCTTCATCTTCAACCTTGCGAATTCTCAATTCAGTAATTTGCATAGAATCACCTCAGCACTCAATCTGCTCAAACTATACAGTTTGCACTAGTTTACAATTACAAGCTTCAGCTGGCAAATTATTCTGTACGCACATAGCTTGTTGTTCCAATTCAAAAACACCATACACCGTTGAACCAGAACCTGACATCTGCACATACGTACAACCAAGGTTTTCAAGGTATTGCATTGCATTAAACACTATTTTATATTTTTTTGCAATACACGGAGTAAAACTGTTTTCAAAAGACCATTCTTTCACAGGAAGTCTGTAAGTTTTTTCAAACTCCTTAAAAGACGGGCCTCCAATTCCATTTCCACCGGCATAAAACTCATCTACAAGAGCATAAGCTTCTGCTGTCGAAGAGTGAACCTCTGGAAACATCAACAACAAAAATAAATCATATCTTGGCTTTATAAAACTTAGATCTTCACCACGCCCACTAACAAGCGCACAACCTTTTCCATCTTTGCAATGAATAAAGAAAAAAACATCACTCCCGGTTTTCGAAGCAATATAATCTTTTTGTTCTCTTGTTAATGAAATGTTACTAAGCTTTTCTAAGCCTCTAACGAGAGCGGCTGCATCAGCAGAACCTCCGCCTAATCCGCCACCAGAAGGAATTCTTTTTTTTAACTCTACGTTTACACCAAAAGATTTCACTTTGGTAATTTCGATAAAGGCATTAAAAGCCAAAACAAGAGTATTATTTTCAGGCAAATTCATCGAATCACATTGAACATGACATCCACCCTTATTGCACAAAGCAATGTTCAATTCATCATATAAATTAATAGTCTGAAAAATACTCTCTATGTTGTGAAATCCATCCTCCCTCTTAGGAAGAACCTTTAACCCAAAGTTTACTTTGGCATAAGCTTTTTCAACTACGCTACACAACATCGAATACTTTAAATATATACCCACTATTAAGAAGTTGTCAATCTTAAAATTTTTTTTAAAAATTTTCTATGTTACTATTGACAGAAACAAAAACACCCTGTATATTATAACCATAACGTTACTATAAATAGTAACAACACACAAAAAAGGCGTATTCAGCTGTGCGCCCGCTTTTATGCGGAAATTCGCTGACTCGCCTATTCAGGAGAATATTATGGAAAACACAACTGAAAAACGTGAATTGGTTCAGACAGAAAAAAAATCTGGACTTTCTATTTCTGACTTATTACTTACAGCAATTCTTCTTGCAGCAGGAGCTGTATTAAAATTCTTTGTAGGTTCTATCGTAAACATTGGTGGTATGAAACCAAACTTCATTATTGCAATGTACTGTATGATAATTGTTCTTATCAGACCAAATATTATTTATGCAGCCATTATCGGTATTCTTGCCGGAGCAATCTGTCAGTTCTTCCCTGGAACTCCTTACTTAAATTTTGCTTCTGAACTGGCTGGCGCTATTGCAATGTACTTCCTTATTAAACTTCCATTAAAGTTCGGAAAATTTGATCCTATTCCTGCTATTGCAACATTCTTTAGTACTGTAATTTCCGGCGGACTTTATACTGTACTGCTTTTGACATTGATGCATGCCGATAAAGCAACTCTCGCTGCTTATGTTCCAATTGTTTTGTGTACAGCACTTTTCAATGCAGTTATTGTACAAATCCTTTATATTCCGTTAAAATTAGCACTTAAAAAATAAACTGGAAATATTATGATTGAAATTAATAATCTGACGTTTAAGTATCAGGATGCAAAAACAAATGCATTAAATAAAATTACAATGAAAATCGAAGATGGAGATTTCATTGGAATAATTGGTGAATCCGGAGCCGGAAAATCAACTTTGTGTAATTCAATAAACGCATTGATTCCGCACCATTTTCATGGCGACTATTACGGAAATGTTCTGGTAAATGGTAAAGACACTTTTGAAACACCTCCGGGAATGCTTGCACTCAGTGTCGGCTCTGTTTTTCAGGATATAGACAGTCAGATTATTAATACAATTGTTGAAGACGAGATTTTATTCGGTCTTGAAAACTTTGGAATTCCAAAAGAAGAAATCGAAGACCGTGTTTCTTTCACACTTAAAGAAGTTGGAATCAGCGATTTACGCTATAGAGATATTTCTTCTTTAAGCGGCGGACAAAAACAAAAGGTTGCAATTGCAGCAATTCTTGCACTTCAGCCAAAAATCTTAGTTTTAGATGAACCGACCGGCGAGCTTGATCCTGCTTCAAGCTATCAGATTTTTTCACTTTTAAAAAAGCTGAACCAGGAAAAAGGAATCACAATTATTGTTGTTGAACAGAAAATCATGCTGCTTTGTGAATTTGCAAAAAAGCTTGCAGTTTTAGACAAAGGAAGTCTTTTTGCGTTTGATGAAGTTCGCAAAGTTCTAAAACGCTCCGAAGAAATGGAAAAAATGGGAATTAACATTCCGCGCGTTGTTACATTAATAAATAAACTTAAAAAAGAAAATTTATTGAAAAATGACGAAAACCTTCAGATTCCTTTGAATGCGTTCGAGGCCGGAGAAATAATTAAAAAAGAAATCATAAAAGGTAAAGAATTACCTTACGCAGCTAACGATAATATAGATGAAAACGGTTCATTGGAAAATGCTCAGGAAATTTTAAAATTTGAGCATGTTCATTTTTCTTACAAAAACGAAGCCGGACTTACAGATATAAACGTTTCTATTAATAAAGGTGATTTTGTTGCAATTATAGGTTCAAACGGCGCCGGAAAATCAACTTTTTCTAAACTTTGCAACGGCCTTTTAAAACCTGCAAAAGGTGACGTTACAATTCTCAATCACAACACAAAGAAAGTAAAAACAAGTAAACTTGCAAAAAATATAGGATTTTTATTCCAGAATCCGGACCGACAGATTTGCTGTAAAACTGTTCGCGAAGAAATTCAATTCAGCCTTAAAAACATCGGACTTCCACAGGAAGAAATTGAAAAACGTACAAACCAAATTATAGAAGATTTTGAATTTGACGAAACAAAAAATCCATTTGATTTAAGCCGCGGACAAAGACAAAAACTTTGCCTTGCATGTCTTATTTCATTGCAAAGCGACATTCTTATTCTTGACGAACCTACAACAGGCCTTGATTACAAGGAATGTATGGAACTTATGGGAAAGATTAAAGAGCTTAACAGACAGGGAACTACAGTAATTATGGTTTGCCATGATATGGAAGTTATCCTTGATTTTGCAACACGTCTTTTAGTTATGACAAACGGCAGACTCATTGCACAGGGAATTACAAAACATATTCTTTCGGATAACGAGCTTTTAAAATATACAAGACTTGCAAAACCTCAGATTGCAGAAACCTGTGATTACCTTGGCGAATATTTTTACAACACATTTGCCACTGAAGAACTTATTGAAAAACTGGAGAAAATAGCATGAAAGGCTTTTTAGATTATATAGACGGAAATTCACTTCTTCATAAAATGCATCCGCTGGTAAAGCTTATTCTTTCAATTTCGATTTGTATTACAGCCTTTGCCAGTTCTTCATATATTGTTCTTCTTGCTGTAATTGCATTAAATCTTTTGCTTGCTATTATTGCAGGAATCTTTTCAAGGGCATTTAATTTACTGCGGGGCTTAATTAAAATCTCTTTATTCCTTTTTATAATTCAGGTTTTAATTATCCGCAGAGGCGAACCTGTTTTTTCAATCGGAAGTTTTCCAATTACAGATACAGGTTTATTAAACGGTGCATATCTTGTTTTAAGATTAATGGGCGCAACACTTCCGCTTTCTATAATGATTAGTGTTACAAAGCTTTCAGATCTTTCAAATGTACTTGTAAATAATCTGCACATTCCGTACAAATATGCATTCACTTTTACAACTGCAATAAAATTTATTCCTTTATTTGGAAACGAAATGAACTACATTATGGAAGCTCAGACTTCCCGCGGCGTAGACTTTGAAACAAAAAATCCTTTTAAAAAGCTTTCACTTGTTCTGCCGCTTTGTGTTCCACTTTTACTTTCTTCTGTAAAAAGAATCGATTCTTCTGCAATTGCTACAGAATTACGCGGCTTTCATTTAAGAAAAAAAGGAAAAAGTGTAAAGGTATATCCTTTCAAATTTATTGATTTCCTCACAGTTTTAATTTCTGCAGGAATAATTGCAGCTGGCTTTATATTCTAAAACTCAGGCAATAAAAGTATAGCCTGCTTTTTTTACGGCTTTTTCAAGAGCAGAATCCTTTACTGCTTTTGAAAGCTCAAGTTCAACCTCACCTTTTTTGTGATCAGCAGAAGCGCTTTCTACTCCCTTTATGCTTTCCAAAGCTTCCTTTACATGTGCTTCACAATGCTCACACATCATTCCGTCCACTTTAATTATTTTCTTAATATTTTCTGCCATTTTGGTCTCCTTGCAATTTATTTCTTTTTTTATCTTTACAAAATTTAATCGCAGCGCATTAGTTACAACGCAAAAACTTGAAAGGCTCATTGCCGCAGCGCCAAACATAGGATTCATCTGTAAGCCCAATAATTTAAAGTAAGCACCTGCAGCAACCGGAATAAGTACAATATTATAGAAAAATGCCCAGAACAAATTTTCATAAATATTTTTTAAGGTATGCCTTCCAAGTCTAATTAAAGCAGGAACATCAGAAAGCCGGCTTTTTACAACCACAACTTCTGCAGAATCTATTGCAATATCCGAACCGGATCCAATAGCAACTCCAAGATCTGCAGAAACCAGAGCCGGTGCGTCGTTTATTCCGTCTCCAACCATACAGACTTTTCCATTAGAAGAAAACTGCCTTACAACCTTTTGTTTTTCATCAGGTAAAACTTCTGCAATAACCTTATTAACTCCAACCTTTTTTCCAATTACATCTGCAGTCTTTTTGTTATCACCAGTAAGCATTACAACTTTAATTCCCATATTTTTTAAAAGGTTTACTGCATTTACGGAATCTTCTTTTATTACATCACTAACAGCTATAATTCCAATCAGGCTGTCATTCACAGAAAACAGTAAAGGAGTTTTTCCTTCAGAAGAAAGTTCATCAAGTTTTTTTTCTGCTTCAAAAACAAAACTGTTTAATTCATTTCCTTTATTTTTTGAATCCGAATCATTTAAAACCAACTGATTTAATATAAAATCTTTCTTACCGGCACAAACAGTTTTTCCGTTTATTGTGCATTTTAAGCCGTTCCCAGAAACTTCCTTAAAATCACTTATCTTAAAAAGCGATTCATCCTGTATAAATTCACTGCCAAATTTTTCTTCGCATTTTCTGATTACGGCTTTTGCAAGCGGATGAGAACTTTTTGCTTCAATCTGCCCGGCAATTTTTAATAAATCATCATCATTATAATCATTCGAAAAAGGAATTATATCTGTAACAGAAGGTTCTCCCTTTGTTATAGTTCCTGTTTTATCCAGAATAACCGTATTTATTTTTCCTGCAGTTTCCAGCGCCGCAGAAGTTTTAAATAAAATCCCGTTTCGTGCGCCGACGCCGTTTCCTACCATAATTGCAACAGGAGTCGCAAGTCCTAAAGCACACGGGCAGCTTACAACCAAAACAGATATTGCTCGTTCAAGACTCCAGGAAAAATCTGCACCGCTTATAATCCAGATTAAAAAAGTAATCAGCGATATTCCAAGAACAACAGGAACAAAAACGCCCGAAACCTTATCTGCAACCTTTGCAATAGGTGCTTTTGTTGCAGAAGAATCACTTACAAGCTGAATTATTTTTGCAAGCATTGTATCCTGCCCTACTTTTTCGGCACGGCATTTTATAAATCCAGAAAGATTTGTTGTTGCGGCAGAAACAGAATCACCTTCTTTCTTATCTGCAGGAATCGACTCGCCTGTTAGAGCGGCTTCATTAATACTTGCAGAACCTTCAATAATTATTCCGTCAGCAGGAATATTTTCTCCTGCACGAACTATAAACATATCATCTTTTTTTATCTGAGAGATTGGAATAACAACTTCCTTTCCATCTTTAATAATGCAGGCAGTCTGCGGAGAAAGATTAATTAATGACTTTAATGCGCTTGTTGTTTTTCCTTTAGAAAACGCTTCCAAAAGCTTACCGACTGTAATTAAAGTTAAAATCATTGCGGCACTTTCAAAGTATAAATTGTTCATATAGTGCATGATTTTTTCTGAATCGCCGGCAGACGCTGTCATTAAAAATAAAACGATAAGACTATAAACAAAAGAAATTCCGGAGCCCAAAGCTACCAGAGTATCCATGTTCGGTGCAAAATGTAATAAAGATTTAAAACCATTTAAAAAAAATTTCCTGTTAATAATCATTATTATGATGCAAAGAATCAGTTGAAGGACTGCAATTCCAAGATGATTGCCAATAAAAAATGCAGGAACAGGAAAGTTCCACATCATGTGTCCCATAGAAAAATACATTAAAACAACAAGGAACAAAACAGAAGAAATAAGCCTTTTCTTTAAGAGAGAAATTTCCAGTCTTCCTTCTGAATCAAAATTTGCATTTGCGGAACTAGCTGCATTACAGGAAGAATTATTTCTACCTGAAGAACCAGAATTGTTAGGATTGTTTTCGTTTAATGAGCGGCCTGAATTGTTTAGGCTTGCATCATAGCCTGCTTTTTGAACTGCAGAAATTATATCCTCTGCAGAAGCATTTCCTTCTACGCCCATAGAATTTGTAAGAAGACTTACAGAACATGACTGAACGCCTTTTACTTTAGAAACTGCTTTTTCTACCCTTGCTACACAAGCGGCACAACTCATACCGCTTACATTGTATTTTTCCATAACTGATTTAAATATAATTATTTTGTAATGTAAAGGTCAAGGTGTTAGTTGAATATAACAAGAACATTTATAAATCAAACAATGCAAAATAGTCTTTGTTTGAATAATGCATTCTTGCGTCTTATAAAAATGCAAAAAAAAAAAGCTTTCTGATAAATATTTATCAGAAAGCTTTTATAAGTAATTTTTTTTATCCGTGTATGAATACCATGAGTGTCCCTTGGCAACAATATCGGAAAAGAAAAATTAACCCTTTACAGAACCCATTGCAACACCAGCAACAATATATCTAGAAAGGAACAGATATATTACAATAAGTGGTAATGCAGTAAGAGTAAGTCCAAGATAAACGCTACCGTATTCTGTCTTATAAATATCACCACGAAGGAGAGATACCATAATAGGTAACGTAAACTTAGATTGCTTTGTAAGCAATACAAGAGGTCTGAACAATTCATTCCAGCTTGTTACGAATGTAAAAATTGCCTGTGTAGCAATAGCCGGTTTCATAATTGGAAGTACAATAGCATTAAATGTTAAGAACTCCGGAGAACCGTCAATACGTGCAGATTCAACCAGTGAAGGCGGAACAGCAGGCTTCATATACTGTCGCATAAAGAATACGAGCTGTGGAGAAGCAATTGCAGGCAAAATAAGCATAATCAATTTGTTAGCAAGATGAACCTTATAAACCATCTGGTAGAAACCAATGATTGTAATAGTAGCAGGAATCATCATAACTGCCATAATAAAGCTGAAGAAAGCATTCTTAAGCTTCCACTCATACATTACGATTGCATAAGCAGTTAATGTAGAGAAGTACAAGGCACAGATTGAAACACCACTTGATACAAGAACAGAGTTTAAGAATCCAACTAATGGATGGAAACTCTTACCTGTAAGGATTTTAAGGTTCTTGAACAAATATGTAGATGGAAGGAAAGAAACTGCGTGAGCCTGAATCTGAACAGTAGAACGAGTTGAGTTTACAATCATGATAATAAATGGCATTAAGCTCAAAATTGCAAGAATAATACAGATAAACAAAACAAAGAACTTAAAGATAGACATTGACTTACTTTTGTTACTCATTAGTTGCCTCCTTTAGCAAGCTTCAAAGCCTGTTTTTTTGCTTTTGCTTCTCTGCGCTTTAATTTCTTTAATGCAACTTCGTCTTTATCACGCATTATGTAGAACATAATAGCAGAAGCAATAACTATAATTATAAACATAATCATAGACATTGCAGAAGCTCTGTTATACAAATATCCTCCACTAAATGCCTGCTTATAAATAAGTACACTTGTAGTAAGTGTAGCGTTATCCGGTCCACTGTTTACAACAAGAAGATTTGGAATATCGAACATATTCAAACCACCAATAAGAGATGTAATGAGTGTGAACAAAAGAATAGTCTTAATACTTGGAACAGTAATCTTCCAGAATACCTGCCATCCGTTTGCACCATCAATATCAGCAGCTTCGAAAATTTCCGGGTCAATACCAAGAACACCAGAAATAAGAATAATCATTGTATATCCATACCACTGCCAGGTCTGTATAAACATTACAATACCTTGAGCGGCACCTTTAGATTCCAAGAAGAAAAATGGTTCCTGAATAATATGCCATCTAACTAACAAGTCATTAACTGGTCCCATAGGAGCACCAAAAAGAGAAGCAAACAAAACTGCTACAGTAGAAGCAGTAATAATATTTGGCATATAGAAAAGAACTTTGAATGCACCTTCTCCAGGAATTTTTGTACGGCGATTAGTAAACCAAGCCGAAAGAAGAAGTGCAAGCAATAACTGTGGAATAAAGTTGCAAACCCATAATTTAACAGTATTTAACAATGCTTTATGGAAAGTAGGCATTTTTAATACAGTTTTATAATTTGCAAAAAAATTAGAAAAATCTAGAAAACGCCATGATGTGTTATTAACACCTTTTAAGTTTGTAAAACCGATAATGGCTGTATATAGTGTTGGGTATAAAGAAAAAATTAAATACGCAACTATAAAAGGAATACTAAATATATATCCATATTTAGCATAACTAATACTTCCTTTTTTTTTCATGGTGGACACCCCAAAAAATTAGATAATAATAAACTTTTTTATTATTTTTGTACAAAATAGGGCTGTCAAAAAGACAGCCCTATTTATTTAATAAAGCGTTGTGCTATTAGTCGATATCAATACCGTACTTGTCAGATACACTCTGCTTGAAGTCTTTGATAGCGTCTGCACGGCTCTTCTTTCCTGCAGCATACTGACGAACCTGATCACGCCATTCTGAGTTGATTGATTCATCATAAGCTGTAAGGTTCTTACCGTTAGCATAAGCTCCAGCTGGAACGAAGTAGTCGAACATGTTCTGTCCACCGAGGAATGAGAGTTCACCGTTAGACT
>CAMVBP010000060.1 GCA_947165795.1 uncultured Treponema sp. | reverse complement strand
GCAATAATTCTTGCAAGAGACTGGTTCTGCAACGAAATTCTTAAATATGATGTCAAAAAAAATGGACTAAATGAGAAATGTTCTAAACTCAGAATGTACACAAGCGAGATTTCGCACTTTTCAATGGAAAAATCAGCGCACATTCTCGGGCTCGGCTACCAGGCTGTAGTAAAGGTTCCTGTAGACAGCCGCAAAAAAATGGATATCTCTGCCCTTAAAGCCCTAATTCAAAAGGATAAACAGGAAGGAAAAATTCCTTTTTTAATCGTAGGAACAGTCGGAACAACAGATTTTGGAAGCATAGATCCATTACACAAACTGGGCGAAATTGCCCGCGAAAACTCAATGTGGCTTCATGCAGACGCTGCCTATGGTTCGGGAGTAATAATGTCCGACAAATATAAAGAACGTGTAAGTGGCCTGGAACTCTGCGATTCAATCACTGTAGATTTCCACAAAATGTTTTTAATGCCAATTTCCTGCAGCGCAGTACTTATTAAAGATGCACGCGATTTTGACGCACTTACAATTCATGCAGATTATCTGAACCGCGAAGAAGATGAAGAAGACGGTTATACAAACCTTGTAGACAAATCACTTCAAACAACAAGACGCTTTGATGCACTCAAAGTATGGACAAGCTTTCAGGTACGCGGAAAAGACGGCTGGAATACAATTATAAATACCGCTCTGGAAAACGCTCAATATTTTTACAATCGTTTATCTCTGGACAAAGACTTTGAGGTTATCTGCGAACCGGAAATTTCTTCTGTAGTTTTCCGCTATAAGGGTAATTTAGACAACAAACAGGCAGATGAAGTAAATAAAACTATAAGAAGAACTCTTCTTCATAAACATGGTATTGTTATCGGACAAACTGTAAGCAATGACAATGTATGCTTAAAATTTACATTATTGAATCCGCTTATTACGCATGAAAAAATTGATGAAATTATGGATTTAATAAAAAAGCTTGCTTAATTTACGAAGAAAGGCCTGAAGCAGATATTATAAACTTATTTTTTCTTATTTTTCTTAACCGGAATGATGGTAAAGTTAAAGTTTTTCTCTGTTTCCATTCCGCTTTCAAGATTTACGTCCCAGATTAAACTGTGAACAGTTGATTTCTGTACTTCTTTTAAATTTCCCTTGCAGTCAGGAGCCTTATAGCTTACAGGCGAAACAAAAGCACCGCATTTTTCATTTGGTTCAAAAACAAAAGAAACTCCGTTCTTTATATCTGAAAATCTGACTGCAGTTAAATCATTCAAAATCTTTTTTGTATGCGAGTTAAAATAATTAATTTTAGTTACAGTAGCAGTTTCTATCTCGTAATAATTATCAAGCTCCGAATTACAGAAAGTAGATTCAACGACAAATTTAGCTTTAATCGGCGACTTGCTTTCATTGCGGATAAAATACTGAACATACATACCGGTTGAATTAATTATGTATTTTTTAATAAGCGAAACTCTTTGTTTTGTAGAAGTTAAAACAGCATTTGCCTTTAAATGAATTTCAAATTTAGACTGCGAAAATTTAATTTCCGTATAACGTATTTTAGAGAAAACACCTTCCAGACTGGAAGCATTTTCTGTATAAGTTGCAAATTCTTCGGCAGATAAAAGATGATCAATAAAGAATCCGCGTTTATATTTATCTTCAAAGCCGTCGTAATCCAATGTGCGCGAATTATTGTCGCAGTAATTTATTGAAGGCTTATATAATTCAAGTTCCCCTACTGCACCGCCAAGCTTGGAAATGAATGCATAAAAATTCTTCATGCGGCATACATATTCTTCAAGGCCGTCTCCGTCGTAATCAAAGCAGTTTATAGATTCACAAAGCTTTGGATCTTCATGCAAAATCTCTTCTACTTCGCCAAGAAGCTTATAAGACTGCGAACGAAGGTTAAATTCAGTTCCAAAACATTCCTTAGGACACAAAAGGTATTGTCCCGACTGAGCCTGGTAAAGTTTTTCTCTTGCAATCTTCTTTTTAATTTTATCTTCTTTGTATAAATTAATTAAATTGCTCTGATACAAAAGTCTGCTGTTAAGAATTTTTGCGGCAGGATAATACTCAAGAACGTCATAAATATTTAAATTACAGTTATTCTTTAATATTTTTGCCCTGTTTTTAGTCTGCGGCAAATCAAACAGCTTTTTATTAACGCCAGAAGAAATATAAGACGGAACCAGAATCTTATCTGCTTTTTCGTAATGCATTGGAATTGAGGTTACAATATTTGCTTCGGGCTTTTCCGTAATATAAGAATCAAAGGCTTCAAAAAACTTTGCATTAATTAAATCAGAAAGTTCCTGAGCACATAAATTTATAAAAACAATTCTATCCGGAGAACTCTGGTAAAAATCATCTTTTCGTATTGCAGAAGCAACTTTAGAAATGAATGAAGAAATAAAATCATCGCAGCTTATTTTTTCCGGGCTTTCATATGTATAAAAATCACTAAGGTTATAAGTCGGATAAATCTGTGTGTATTTTCCAAGGTCGGACATAATGATTGGCAGAAAGCATCTTTTATGTTCAGGAATTAATGAATGATCCAATGTAATATAATCAATTCCACAGGTATGAAGATTGTTAACCAGCGAAGAATCCCATATATCGTTAAAAAGAAAAATTCCTCTTGGACGTCTTCCAAGAACCTGTCTTGCTTCTGTTGTAAATTTATCTATCTGCGCATTTCTGTCTGCAGAATTTAATAACGGGAGAATAGGATTGTAATATCCGGAACCAATAATTTCTATCTGCTTGTTGGAAATAAATTCTTTTAAAATTGAAATTACTTCTTTCTTTTTTTTGTTATAAAAGGATAACTGAGGGCCTGTAAAAGAAAAAGCAAATTTAAAATTGGGATGAGCGTAGAGGAACTTAACTAAGGGGCGTGTGCAGGAAGAATAAAAATAATCTTCGGATGTTGCATTCAGGCTTACGTTGAAATTAAAACAAATGTGAATTAATCCCATCTCAATCGCATCAGACTCCCACCCGATCCGAAAATGTTCTCCTCTCTTCTAGTCTCCCCTAGACTATTCAGATTTTTTAAATTTTTTATTCAGGAAATTTGCGCTAATTTCCTGAAATTGAATTTAGAAATAAGTTGATTCTTCTTATTATTTTATAACAAATCTCCCATATTTTAAAGCCTTTTTTTGTTATATATTGATTTTTTTCCTGGCTTTCTGTTATACAGGATGAATCTGAATTTCCATTTAATGCGGCGGCACAGGTTACCGTAACATTTTCGTTTTTAGGAACGAGCTTAATAATTTTCTGAGGACATGCGTCTATACAGCAGCCGCAGCCACAGCAAAGATTACGGTTTATAATTGCAGTATTATTCTTTAAGGAAATTGCCTTTTGAAAACAAACCTTTACGCAGTCTCCTAGGCCAATACATGCATAAGCACAATCTACGCCTGAACCTCTTAACGCCTTTTCCATTCAACAGGTATGTGCTTCATTTATCTGCGGCCTTGCTAAAGAAAATTCTTTATGCATATGGCACATAACGACCGCTTTTTTATTCGTAACTTCCGGAGATTTATTCATTGGAAAATGATAATTCAATTCAACAAAAGAAATTACAGGATCTTCGCCATGCGTTGTATTTGTTTGAGAGATTGAAGGCAGAAGCATATAAAATGAGAATGCAATCAGAATAGCAAGCGCAAGAATTATTAAAATCAAAAGAATTATTCTTAAAATCATTTTAAAACTCCTTTATTAAGCCATCCAATATCCCAGATTGAAAGTAAAAGAATTATACATCCAAGGAAAATCAAAAACACAGAGAAAAATGAATCCGAAAGCTTTGTTCCGTTTGAACAGAATCTTTTCTTAAAAATCAAACATAAAGGAGTAATTGTCAGAAGCGAAAGAAAACAGCTGAAGCAAATCATAAGGGAATCGAGTATAGAAGCACTTTCCAGAATAGAAAGAATTACAATAATAAACGAAACGGAAAATTCAACGGTAGAAGTTCCTGTTGTAATTCTTACAAGAGATTCAAGGAAAGCATTAATTCCAATAAAAATCAAAAATGCAATAAAAGGAAAAAGTTCAATAATTCCAAGCGGCATTAAAATGTTTCTGGTAACTATACAGCTTAAAACAGAAGTAGAAAGAATACTTACCATAGCCTTTACATAAAAAAGCGGATTTCTTAATTTTGTAACAGGAAGTTCAACCATTCGCGAAAGGCCGATTCCATAAATTAAAACTGCAGAAGCAAAAATTGAATAATACAGAAGCATCTTACCGTAAATCATTCTGAGCCTCCACATTCTTAAAAATCTGAATACGTTCGCGAAGAAGAATCATAAGGAAAATGAAAATTCCGCCAAGAATAAGTGAACCTGGAATAGAAGCAAAGAATGTAAAAATTCCAACTCCACTTGTATTCAAAATTATGAATTCACGGATTTTATGTCCGCCGCCAAAAAACGTAAAGGTTCCCCAGCCTGCAATGTCTCTGAATAAAAAGAACAGGAATCCGAAAATTGCAAATAACGAACATTCAATTAAATTCTTTCTTAAACTCTGCAGCAAAGTAAGATTATTCTGCCCGAAAATAATTCCAATAATTAAAACCGAAGTCGTCGGGAAATAAAAAATAAAACCTAAAACCAAAGCGACTTCAGGACAAATCATAACAATTATCTGCCGGAAAATTATTGTAAACGAAATTAATGTCATTAAAATTACAACAGAACGCATCTGTCCAAGATTCAATTTTATGGTCAAATAATTCATTAATATTCCAACTATTATTAAAAGAAGGAATTCAAGAATAATTGTAAAACCGTATACAAATCGTCCCGGAACTGGAACGAGCATCATTAGATATAAAGGGAAGAATTTATAAAGATTATTTTTACTCATATTTAAAACTCTCCTTTTGGAGAAAGTTCCAGAATATATGGAATTTTGTCTTTCCAGTATTCAAGTTTTTTATTTAATACATCGCTGTTCAACTGATTAAGCACGCGGCTGTGAACTGAAGAATAACCGGAAAAATAAACTTCACCGGATTTGGAAACTGTAAAAACTGCAGCAAGAGGTCCGTAAATTGACTGAACGCGAATTATTACGGCTTTTCTTGTTTCTCCGTTTTTACGGTTTCTTACGTCAAAACCTGCCGCATTCATTGCAAAGGAATTATTAATTTTTATCGGATTATCAACTGTCCATGTGTTCGGTTCATTTTCTTCCAGAGTAATTTCTATATTTGAACGAAGATATTTATTCCACGATTTGTTAGATATTTTAACAGTGTAAAACATCAGGAAAAACAAAACGGTGATAACTCCAACGAGGATTCCATATTTTATAAAAAAATCTTTATTAGAAATTTTTGCCATTTTATCCGACATTTATAGCCTGCCCTTTTATTTTATTAATACGTCTGAAACTCTGTTTTTCTTCTACAAGACGAAGCATCATGCCAAAAATATTTCCAAACAGAATTGTATAAACCATACCGATTGAAGAAGTTCCAGCACCCATTATAAAGAATGCAACAATTCCTTCGAATAATCCCATAAGAACTTTTCCCCAGTGAGTTTCCGGAACAGTTCCAAACCATTGCATTACAAATACAGAAGCAAATAAAGTTCCGCTTGTGCACAATGCGAGGATAATGTCTCCCTGATTAAACACTCCGCCAAAAATAAGAGGAGAAAATAATCTTATAAGAATTCCGTAAACGGCTGTAAATACTGCAGGAATGATTAAAGAAAAAGCGCCGTCTGCAAATAAAATAATTGAAGATATAATTGTAATTATATTAAAACGGAACGCCGGAATTGAACTTGAAGTATCCCAAAGCATGGAAATATAACCTTCGGGAATATTTACTTTAACAAAAGAAAACACTCTTGAATTCAGGAAAGCTGTTATTGAACTGTCAAAACTGTAAACAGGAAAAACAGATGCCTGAGAAAGATGATTTGAAGGATTCTTTAAAACAAGAATGTCTTTTGTAATATTAAAATCCGGGAAATAATTTCTTCCGATACACCAGAAAATAATCAGCGTAACCGAAACCATATTTACCCAGGAATTTACGTTTTTAAAAACAATTGTTCTTGAAATAAATAAAGTTGCAAAAGTTATAAAGAAGGCTGCGACCGGCGGATAAGATGAAGGCAAAAACAATCCAATTAAAATTCCCTGAATTGTGATTGCAAGAAAATTATAAGGCTGCTCTTTATAAATTAAAAAATTCAATGAGGCTGCGGAAAGACTGCCCAAAAAAGTACTTAAAACAATAAGAAAAGAAGAATAGCTTTTTGTTACAAGCAGCATAAGAATCTGAATGGAAAGCAGAATAAGCATTCTTATTGAGATTTCAGAGATAGAAGGTTTAGAAAATGTAAAAGGACTTGTTGAATATAATCTGTTATTTATATCTATAACTTTCTTTTGATTATTTTTCATCAGTTACCTCCTTCTTCTTTTATTCTGTTTTTTAATACTTCAATTGTATGGCTTAAAGGAAGCCTTGAAGGACATACACAATTGCAGACTGCACAGGCCGTACATTTTAATGCACTTTGAATAATAGATTCATTTAATTCGGTATCATTATAAGTGCTCATATATAAAACATCAGGAAGAAGTTTTTGAGGACATGCATCGCGGCAGCTTCCGCAATTAATGCACGCATAAATATGACTGTCCGATAACCTTACCGAAGAAATCACTTTAACTGATTTTGTATATTTAGTAATTGGAGTATCAAGGCTCTGCAGGGAATTTCCAAGGAAACTTCCGTTTATAATTACACCTGCAGGCTTTTTAGAAAAGCCTCCGATCTGGCCGATAACTTCACGAATAGAAGTTCCAATTCTTACATTAAGCATACATGAAGAATAAAGACAGTTTCCGGAGAAAGTAACATTTCTGCTTACACAAGGTGTGTTGCAGACAATTCCATTGAATACATCGTACGCTGTAGACGAATCTACAAAAAGATCATTTTCAGAAATTACGTAATCTGTTTTTTTCTTTGCCTGATCTTTTTCAAAGGTTTTTATAATCTGATCCTTATCGCCAAAAGGATATTTTTTAATATTTAGTTTTAAAATGTTGTAATTCTTCTGAGTAATTTTTGCCAGAATATCTTTGTTATTGAATGAAAGATCAAAAACGAAAACTATATTTTCTGCATCGCAGACTTTTGCAAGAACTTCACTTCCCTTTATAACTTCATCAAAATAAAATTTTGAAATTAAGGAATCTGTAAGACGTTCAGGTTCATCATCAAAAAGTCGTACAATAATTGAAGTACATTTTTTGTTATTCAGCTGCCCGAAGAGATTTTTTGGATTATCAGTTCTGAAAGTATTTATAATTCCTTTTTCAGCAATTGAAGAAACAATGGCTGCCGGAGAAAGATATTCCAGCTGTGTTTCCTTTGCTTTATGTCCAAGGAAAGAAAATGAACCTTTTGTCTTTATATCAATGCATTTTCCCTGTTTGCCGTTTGGAAGAAATGAAGGCTCGATTTTTTCTACAATACCAGGAACCGAAGAATGAATGCAGGAAGAAGCAAAATCTCCGGAACCGTTTGCAATTACCTGACCTTCCTTTACGATATCGCCAGGTTTTACACAAGGCAGAAAATCTACGTCATTTTCCTGTTCAAGAGGAATATGAACTACAGAAGGCAAAAAAGCATTTTGAGTATCAATATAATTTTTTATGTTAGAAACAATGTTCGTGTTATTTACAGTCATGCACGAATCCTTTTATTACGGGTATCTATAATAATGAAAATATAAATAAAAAGTAATACAAAAATGCAAATAATCATAAGAATTATGCTAAATAATGAAGTTTGATGCGTATCTGAAGATTTGTATCCGCCGGAAAAATCTTTTCCTTCAGACTTCAATACTTTCTCTATTGCATTGAAAGGGAGCGTATCAATCTGCTCATAAACAGAATCCTTAAAGCTCTGGTTATAAACCATAATCTGTTTAGATTCATATATTTTTCCGTTGTCTTCTGAATAAGTCGGGAATTCAATAATGTCATTCCTTTCGTTCTGAGAATTAAGTGAGCGGTACGGATAAGATTTTACATTCCAGATCCAGTTATAATAATCTTCCAGCTGAACTAATTTTTCATCTGCAGAAGAATTTGACGGAAGCAGAACCTTAGAAAAATTAGAAGTTACAGACGAAGCCGAAGAAAGGAAAAATACGGCAACGACAAAAACTGCACAGACAGCCAGAGATAAAAATGAATTTTTAATTTTGTTGTCTTTAAGCGAAATTAATCTAGCTGGCTTTATAAACACCGGATCAAAAATCCGCTTGCTTCTTAAAAAGCTTTCGACGCTGTAAAAAGTATAGAAATAAGAAACTTCGCTTACTATAAGCAAAAGGCTCAAAATTCCAACTTTAAATCCGCACGAAAAAGCAGTTACAAAAGCAAGCACAAGCATTGTAAAAAGATGATACTGATGAGTAAGCGTTATAAACCAGCCTTCCCTGTTCCATAATTTTGCAATATAAAAACAGATTAAGAGAAATAAAACCGAAGAAAGTGCAACCGGAAAAAACGGATTATATACAAAAAACAGAAATGGCGCGGCAGCTGATAATGCAAATAATAATTTTCGTTTAGCAAATAAAATCAAGCATAAAACAGCAATGCAAAGAATAATTAAAACAATATACGGATAAGAAGTCTGAGAATCTGTTCCATAGCTTATATTGTTTTTTTCCAAAAGATTCGTACATTGAGGAATTTTTTCCATCTGAGTTTTTGGAATATAATAAAGCCTGAAATTCTTTGATTTATCAAAAAAATAAGATTCACGGTTTTTATAATATGAATAAGCAGAATCATCTTTGTTCAGATTGAACATTGAAATTTCCAAAGAATAAGGATTTAAAGAAACCGGCAGATATTGATTGGAAAGCGAAACGTAATTTTTAATTCCACATTCATTAAATATCTGAATTACAAGAGAATCAGAAGTTTTTGCAGGAACATATATAACCGAATACTCTTCCCACAATTTGCCCTGTGGCATTGTCCTTGCTGAAAAAATGAGTAAAATCGAAAGCAAAAAAATAACTGGCGCGGCAACTTTAAATAATAATTTCATAAAAAAATCACAACTACAGGATAGAAAAAGAAAGGCCAACAAAAAAGCCCATTATGCAACCGCATAAAACTTCTATCGGTGTATGTCCATTAACTTCTTTTAACGGTTTGTATTCTCCTATTATTTTCTTTTCTGCCAATTCCTTTCCTAAGGAATTTAAATTCTGAACCTGTTTGCCGCTTGAAAACCTAACTCCAAAAGCGTCTCTAATAACAACCCCGCAAAAGCAGAGTGCCAGAACAAAAATATCAGAATTAAAACCGTTTTTAAAACCTATTGTTGTACACATGGAAGTAACCAGAGCTGAATGGCTGGAAGGCATTCCTCCGGTTTTCCAGAGCATATTAGCAATTAAATCATAAAAAGAATGAATTTTACCATAAATAAGATTTATAGCAGTTTTTATAAATTGCGCACCGAACCAGCTGAATATTACTGAAAGAAAAATTGGATTTCTTAATAGTCCTATTATCTGCTCTTTAAGTGTAGGCAACATATTTTTAAAACCTTAATACACAATTTTACCACCTATCAGTGAATTTTACAATATTAGACATAGTTTAAAAATTTTATTATCATTAATGTATGAATTTCTGTGATTTTTACGCAGGTCAGGATGATGAAAACAGAAGACTTGACCGCGTAATAAGAATTTTTGCAAAAAATCTTACTCTCCCCCAGATTTACAGCGGAATAAGAAAAAATCTTATAAGGGTAAACGACAAAAAAACAGATGCCGCATACCATCTTAAGAAAAATGATAAAATTTCAATTGCAGAATTTCTTATTAAAAATACAGAAAATCAGCAGGAAACTACAGCTTTAGAAGAAAAATCAAATGAATCGCAGTTTAATGCACAAAATGAACTTAAGAATATTATAGTTTTTGAAAAT
>CAMVBP010000059.1 GCA_947165795.1 uncultured Treponema sp. | reverse complement strand
CCTCCGGTAACAACAAGTACAATCGGAGTTCCTCGTTCCTTTAAACCGCGAAGATAATTCAACTGATGTTCAGGAAGTTCGATTGTTTCTCTGTCGCCTTTTAAAGTTTCTACAGAATCACCTTCTTCACCTTCCATCATACAATCAAGACCAAAGCAGGCAATTACAACATCTGCACTTTCTGCCATTCCAAGAGTCCAGCCGCGCTGCTTACTATCCTGATACATTCCAACACCAGGATGAAAGTCCAGTGTAATTTCAGGTCGATCTTCTATCTTTCCTGCAATGCCTTCCAGAATTGTTACAAGGCGGCTGTTCAGTCCGTAGTAATTTCCAAGCAGTGAATTTATGTTTGTTGCGGCCGGACCGATTACAAGTATTTTTTTGAGTTTTTTATTTTTGTAATTTTCCCTTGTAAGCGGAAGAACATTGTTATCATTCTTAAGCATTACAATAGAATCCTGCGCAACCTTTCTTGCAAGCTTGCGATGCTCTTCAGAATCTACATCCTTGCGGCCAAGCGAACCCCACTTTGATTTTTTATACGAATCAAACATTCCAAGCTTCATTCTTGTCATCAAAAGCCGGAATACAGATTCATTCACTTTTTCTTCATCAAGTATTCCCTGACGAACGGCGTCAATTGCTGCATGATATGTACAGCCGCAGTTCAAGTCACAGGTATTTGTAATTGCAAGCGCAGCCGATTCTTCGGCAGTTTTTGTAACTTTGTGATTTTCATGAAAATCCTTTACAGCCCAGCAGTCACTTACAACGTGTCCTTTAAATCCCCATTTTTCCCTGAGGATTTCTTTAAGTAAAAATTTACTTCCATTACAAGGCTCGTCATAAAGTCTCTGATAAGCGCCCATTACACTTTCAACTCCTTCATCAACAAGCGCTTTAAAAGCCGGAAGATAAGTTTCCCACAAATCTTTTTTTGAAGGTTTTACGTTTGCCGTATGGCGTGTATTTTCCGGGCCTGAATGAACTGCAAAATGTTTTGCACAGGCTGCAAGTTTTAAATTGTCTTTATCTGTTCCCTGCAAACCTCTTACAGCGGCAATTCCCATTTGCGAAGTAAGATACGGATCTTCTCCAAATGTTTCCTGTGCTCTACCCCATCTCGGATCACGAACAATATTGATATTTGGAGTCCAGTAAGTAAGACCGCGGAACTGTCCGTTATCATCTACCTTTTGTGCTTCGTTATATTTTGCACGCGCTTCATCAGAAATTGCTTCATATTCTTTTTGCGCAAGTTCTGTATCAAAGGTTGCAGCAAGACCGATTGTCTGAGGAAAAACTGTTGCTGAACCATTTCTTGCAACTCCATGCAGACATTCATTCCACCAGTTATAAGGTTTAATTCCTAGACGTTCAACTCCATGACTTTCATGAAGCATAAGGCCGACCTTTTCTTCAAGAGTCATTTCTTTAATTAAAGCATTAATTTCTTCTGCACGTTCCTGTTCTATTTTAGACATATATCCATCCCATTAAAAAAATATACTCTAATTATATATCAAAAATTATTTATAGCTAATAGAAAATTTCTCTTTTGATTTTGTAAATTCTGTGATACGATTTTTGTATGAAAAAAATTATTTCTTTATTAACATTTTTATTCATTATTGGCACATTTCTTTCCTGCAACTCACAAAAAGCTTCCATTAGTTTTGACAAAAAAAAGGCTGTAGTAGATAACGGGAAAAAACAAATAAAAGATATTCCGGCTTCAGAAATTGTAAAAGATATGACAACCGGCTGGAATTTAGGAAACACTCTTGATGCAACAGGAAATACCGGACTCGAAAGCGAAACAAGCTGGGGCCAGCCAAAAACTACAAAAGACATGATTGATGCCCTTGCTGCTTCGGGAATAAAGACAATCAGAATTCCTGTAACCTGGCACAATCATATAGATAAAAATTACACTATTGAACCAAGATGGATGGCTCGTGTAAAACAGATTGTTGACTGGGCAATTGAAGACGGCCTTTATGTAATTATAAATTCTCATCACGACAACGGCTTTTCTCCTGATAATTTAAGTCCGGGAAGCGGTTATTATCCAAGCAGCAAAAACTTTGAAGAATCAGAAAGATTTTTACTGAATGTCTGGAGTCAGATCGCACTTACATTTAATAACGGTTACGATGAACATTTAATTTTTGAAATTACAAATGAACCTCGCCTTGCCGGCACAGAATTTGAATGGTGGTGGCCGGATGAAAATAACGAAACCTGTATTGATGCCGCAAAAACCATGAACAAATTAAATCAGGAAGTTTTAAATGTAATTAGAAAAAGCGGCGGAAATAACAAAATCCGTTTGGTTTCTGTAGCAGGCCTTATGGCTTCTCCGGAAAGAGCTCTTTCTTCTCTTTTTGAAATACCTAAGGACAAGACTGCAAATCATCTTGCAATTTCCATTCATATGTATTCTCCGTACAGCTTTGCAATGGAAAATCCGGGGCTTACAGAATATACTCCGGACTTAAGGCAGCAGAACTCTTCAGTGTTTGCGCAGCTCAATTCAAAATTCATAAAGAACGGATACCCTGTAATTATTGGAGAATATGGCGCAACAAATAAAAATAATCTGGAAGACCGCGTAAAATGGTTTTCGGATTATATTAAAGATACGAGAAAATATGGAATATGCTGCTGCGTTTGGGATAACGGAATTGCCGAAGTTCACGGAAACGATTTCAGCGAACATTACGGATATTTTAATAGAAAAGAACTGAACTGGTACTTTCCGGAGATTCTAAAAGCAATTAGAGATAACTTATAAAATTATTCAGGAGCTTAAATTTTCTACTTCCTGAATAATTTCATCCGGGGTGGAAGCGCCGGCTGTAATTCCAACTTTTTCAAGCGTAAAAAATATTTCAGGAATTTCTTTTGCGTTCTGAATATGTGCTGCATATTTGCAGTTTGCAGCCGCTGTCTGATACAGCCTTTTTGTATTTGCAGAATTCTTTCCGCCAATTACAAGCACGCCGTCAACTGTCTTGCACAATTCTTTTAATGCGTCCTGGCGTTCATTTGTAGCTGGACAAATAGTATTCATTACAGCAAGATTTTTAAATTTTGAACGGAACAGATTTTCTATCTTTTCAAACTCTTTTGGACTGTAAGTTGTCTGACTTAAAAGAATAACATTCAACTCCGAAGCATTTTTGTCTGCGCCTTTTATAACAAAATTCTTTGCTTCTTCATAATCCTGAATCTGGCTGAAATTTTCTCCTGCATAACCTGCAATTCCGATTACTTCTCCATGATTGCGGTCGCCTGTAAGAACCACATAATCATTTTGAGTTGTATAACGTTCAACCATTTTCTGACTGGCTTTTACGCGGGGACAGGTTGCATCAATAACAGTACATTTTTTATTTTCAAGTTCTTCAATTACGGAAGGAGCAACTCCATGCGCGCGGATTATTACAACAGATTCATTTTCTATTTTATTAAATTCGCTTTCATTAACAATTATTAATCCCTGCATGGAAAGCTTTTCAAGAACACTTTCGTTATGAATTAGAGGACCAAGTGAATATACTTTTTTGCCGCTGTTTTCATTTTCTGCAAGAGCTTTTTGCGCAAGCTCAACTGCACGCCTTACGCCAAAACAATAACCAAGAACAGAAGCACGTATAATTTTCATAAATGAAGAATATCATATTCAATAATAAATAGATAGTACAAAAATCTAGTTATATATGCTCCATCAGCTTTTGAAACAAAAAAAATCGGGCAGTTATTTAACTGTCCGATTTTTATATTTATAAAATTATATGAATTATGTTATTCAGTTTTCAAGTTCTTTAAAGAATGATGAACACCAAATTCCGGTTTCCAGTTCTTTCTTGAAAGGCTGATGAATCCGCTTGAAATGTAAATTGATGAATACATACCGCTTATCAAACCAACAATCAAAGCAAGAGAGAAGTCCTTAATTGTTCCTGTTGTAAATACGTAGAGAGAAACTACTGCGAACAATGTTGTAACTGTTGTAAGAACAGAACGGTTGAATGTATCAGAAAGTGAGCGGTCCAAAATTTCATTGAACTTTCTGGCTTCCGGCATCATCTTCAAGTTGTAACGGATACGGTCAAGAATAACGACTGTAGCGTTGATTGAGTAACCTACAATTGTAAGTACTGCAGCAAGAACAGTTGTTGTAAATTCCATCTGTGTCCATACAATGAATGTAAACATAATCAAAGTATCATGAATAAGAGCAATTACAGAACCAAGGGCAAAGTCCCAGTGGAAACGGATTGCAGCATAAAGCCAGATTAAAAGAACAACGCAAACAAACATGATAATAGATTTAATTGCGATTGATTTTGACATACCTGCACCGATAAAGTCAGTTTTTACAATAGCAATATTTTCTTTACCAAACTTGTTATACAATTTGTTATTTACAATGTTCTGCAAATCTGCCTGAACATCTCCGGAATTAACTCCAACTCTAATCTGATAAGAAGCATCTGAACCTGTACCAAGCTGTTTTACAGAAATGCTTTCATCACCTAAAGCAGCACGAATATCATCTGTTGTAATTTCAGAAGTTCCAGCAGGATAAATGTACAAAGCTGTTGTAGTTAACTGGTTAGAAACTGCAGAGTTCAAGAAGAGCTTTGTAGTATCATATGAACCATCGCGAACTTTTACAGAAACACCGTCAATCTTATTCAATTCAGAAGCAAGAGCAGAAACTGTTGTAATTTCAGCAAAATTGTAAGAACGTGTTTCGTTAGTAACAGCTGTACCACTAATAATTACATCCATCTGTCCAGCAGAAAGTTCTACTGCGAGCTTAGCTGAACCGCTGTAAGTAATTTCTGCAACTGGAGTTGCTGCACGAACTTCTTCTACAAAACCTGGCTTAAAATCAAGACCAAGATTAATTCCGCGGATAAAGAATCCTGCAATTCCAGCAATAATAATTATACAGCTCAAAATAGCACAAGGAAGGAATCCTTTATTAAAGTTTACTGTCTTTTTCATTGTTTAATCCCCCAACCGATGCTAACTTTCTTTGCCTTGAGAACGTCTGTATCAAAGTCGAAAATAAGGCGAGAAACGAACAATGCTGTAAATACAGAAGATACAACACCAATTGCAAGAGAAACTGCGAATCCCTGAATAGCACCAGTTCCTAACTGACTCAAGAAGATAGCAGCAATAAAGGTTGTAATGTTAGAGTCCATAATAGCCCAGAATGCATTATCAAATCCCATAGAAATAGCTGCTGCTCTTGATTTTCCTAAACGAAGTTCTTCTTTAATGCGTTCAAAAATAAGAACGTTTGCATCAACTGCCATACCGATTGTAAGAATCATACCGGCAATTGAAGAAAGTGTGAGAGTATAATTGAAAGCAGAAAGGATAGAGAACATCATATAAAGGTTTAATACCTGAGCAATAACTGCATTAATACCAGAAGCCTTATAGAAAATAAGCATGAATACTAAGATGAGGCCAAGTCCAAGAAGGATTGCCATAACACCCTGATGAATTGCTTCTTCTCCAAGAGAAGCTCCAATTACCTGCTGGCTTTCTACTTCAAGAGGAACATTTAACCATGCTGTCTGCAAAACTTTCTTAATATTGTTTGCTTCTTCTTCTGTAAATGCACCTCTAAGCGAAACGGAACCTGTTGAAATTGCTTCATCAATTCGTGCATTAGACTTAACCTTTTCATCACTTACAATTGCAAGGTAGTCGCCTACATGAGCTGTTGTAAAAGCATCAAAAATCTTTGCACCTTCTGAATCAAGATTAAAGCTTACATAAGGTTTTCTTGTATACTGATCCGGCTGAACATCTGCAGATTTTACATGCTGACCGTCCAAAGCAACTTCTTTCTTTACAACAACCCAGTCAGTACGTTCATCAAGACCGTAGTCGTCTTTTTCATAAACACCAAAAACTTCACAGTCATCTGGAATAATATAAGGATCCATTAACTGACCAAGTGCATTGAATGTAGAAGCAGGATTTCTTTCGTAATAAGCTTTGAATGCGTTTGTTGCATCAATATCTACAAGACGGAAGCTTAAAAGACCTTTACCCATAATCAAAGTATTGATTGCGTCTGCCTGAGCAGCACCAGGAATTTCAATATAAATTCTGTCATCGCCCTGCTGACGAACTATAGGAGATGTAAGACCGAATTTATCGATTCTGCTTGTAAGGTTATCAATAGCATTTGCCATTGCTTCTTTCTTAAAATCTTCTGTGTTTTCTGCAGAAATAGAATCTCCCTGAGAAACAACTACTGCATCAAGATCTGCCTTAACAATAATGCTCATACCACCAGACAAATCAAGACCAAGCTTTACAGAATTTTCATAATATTTTTTAGCTTTAAGAATCTGATCTTTGTAATGAGTTTTGATTTCTGTCATGAATTCAATTTCTGAATCATAAGCAGATACAACATCTTTCAAAGTTAAATTAGAAGGAAGTTTTTTTCCTTCTTCCTTATATAACTTAGAAACAGATTTTTTGAGCCATGAATATTCTTCCGGCAATTCAGCTTCTGAATTTGCTGCTAACATAGACTTAAAGGAACGTACATCCTCTCCTGCCTTATGTTCAGCATAACTTTTAATGTTTTCTGTTGAGCCAAGTGCTAACTGCTGTAATTCCTTTGGTGTTCTTCCATACCAACTGATTGAAGGCCATAGAAAAACAAAACAAAGTGCTAAAACTACAAGCAAAAGCACCAAACGAGTTCGTTTGTTCATTTTATTTCTCCAAATAAAAATTTATTCTTCGTCTGAAGTTTTTTCAGATTCAATTTTATCTTCTGATTTCTTAGACTTAAAGAAACCTTTAGATTTTTTAGCAGCCTGAGCCTGTGCAAGCTTTGCTTTTTCTTCATCTGAAAGTTCTACAGTAGAAATTGCTGTTCTGTTAAATTCAATTTTGCAATCGTCATCAACCTTTACAATTACTGTGTTTTCTTTTACAGAAGAAACTACACCATGAATACCACCAATTGTAATAATCTTGTCACCCTTTTTAAGAGCATTAAGCATTTTTTCTGTTTCTTTTTGCTTTTTACTCTGTGGACGAATCATCAAAAAGTAGAAAACTACAATGATAAGGATTACAGGGAAAAAGCTAATAAGCATTGAGGCTGGGCCTGAAGCACTTGGTGCGTTGCCTGCCTCCTGTAAAAACGGAATAAAAGACATATAATTTCCATCCTAATTTTTTTAAAATCTGACAATAAAATCAGTCTAAAAATTATATCACTTTTTATATTTATATTCAATTATTGAATTAATTTTGTAAGGGCTTCGTTCAATTTTTTTACATTTGAATCGTTAGGATTAATTGCAACTACCTGCTTTAAATAATACTGCGCTTTTCTGTAGTCTTTTTTGTCATAATAAATTTCGTAAAGTCTGAACAGGGAATCACTGTTTCGCGGGTTGGAAATTAAACTTGAACGCAAGTCTGCAAGCGTGTTGTTTTCTGTATACTGAAGGAAGCTTCTTGCATAATATAAAAAGCTCTTCATTTTTGCATTTGCGCCTGTAAGCTGAGAATCAATAAACTTTAATACTGTTTCGCGGTTTCCAACCTTTATATAAGCCAGAATATACATCTGAAGGACAGTTTCATCGTTAGGATTTGCATCGTGAATCTTTTTTGCGTATTCAAAAGCTTCGTTATTTTTTCCAAGCTTTAAGCAGACTGTTACATATTTTTCCATGGTTTCAAACGAAATGTTATCCATAGAAATTAAATTCTTACTTACATCGTAAGCTTCTTTCCAGTTTTCCCTTTGAATAAGACCATCGAGCGCATATTCCATTGCACTTGCGTTTGAAGGCGACATCTGGAGGATAATTGCAGAAAGTTCATCTGCATATTTTCCGGCAACAGGAAGATCTGTTACAGAAGAAATTCTTGCGGCAAAAAGCAGTGCATCCATATTATCCGGGTAAAGCTGAAGGGCTTTTTCTATAGTTTCTGTTGCGGCCGTTGTATTTTTTGACCAGTCCATCTGAAGTTTTGCACGCAAAAGAAGATAATCTATTGAAGAATTATCCTGGCGCGCATACATATCAAGAAGAGAAACTGCATGAATATAATCACTCTTTTCTACAAGTATTTTTGCACGGAATAAAAGGAATTCAAGATCGTTCGGAGTCTGCTGCAAAACCTTAGCAACATAAAGTTCCGCATTTGCATAATCCTTAGATTCAAAAGCAACATATGCGCTCTGCTTTAAGAAATCAATATCATTTGCATCTTTGACACTGCCTGCAAGTATTGCCGAGGCCATTTCGTATTTTCCGTTACCGCGCAGGCTTTTTACATAAGCAAGTGCAATTTCATCAATTCCAGGGAACTTTGCATAAGCAAACTCCAAGTACTTTAATGAAGTATTATAGTCGCCCATATCCATATAAAGAATTCCGGCAATATAATTTGCAATTATTGAATCCGGCGATAAGGCAAGTGCAATTTTTATAGATTTTTCACAGTTTTCAAGGATCTGCTTTTCTTCTGCAGGCTTAAAATTCGAATTAAGCAAAACGAAGGTTGGAATAAGGGTCGAAAGAAAATCTACGTTTCCGGTGCTGGAATCAAAAATGCCGTTTTCTGCAGATTTTATGGCACCTACATAAGGATTGTCTTCCGGAGGAATAACATTCTCCCAAGAAAATTTCTGGCTTTTCCAGACATTCTGCATAATTTTTGTAGAAATATAAATCAAAACCTTTTCGTTTGCAGCATAATCGCCTGAAGATTTTTTTATCATAGACATAGCCTGACGAAGAGATTCCGGAGAACCAATTTCTACGCCCGAAAGGATTTTTTCATCAATCTTGTAAAAATATGTACGCTTTTGCGAAGGAAGCTTTATGGTTTCTGCAGTTTGAGTTTCTTCGGTGTTCTTTTTCTTTTTGGCGCAAAAAGCCTCCCAAGGCAGTAATAAAAGCACTGCTGCAAAGAGAAAAACTAACCTTTGATTACGAAAACCTAGCAATTACCAGCTCCGTTAATCATCTACACGTAATACCGAAGATGTCTCGTCTTCAAAACTTCCCGAGTCCTCATCTGAAATAACAAGTTCCTTGTGATTTTGTTGCAGAAAAAAGAAAAAAATAAGGCAGGCGGCAACAACAAAAAGAAAAGCTATTCCAAGATGCCAGACTACAGTCATAAAAGGAATTTTTATAATCTTAAAAGAAAACAGCGCATACCATCCGCACATTCCAAAAATTGTAATGGCAGGAATAGTAAACCCGAACTTCAACTTTTTATATTTATATAATCCGCAAAGAAACAGGAAAATGGAAAGAAATAATCCATAAACCGGCCACCATTGCCTGATTGAATACTCAGAAATGAAAGAAACAAAAAAGTCCATTGCTGCTATAAAAATCAAAGATAAGCCAATGAATAAATAAGAAGCTTTTTTAGAGCCTTTTAATACTATAACATTGGTGCAAATTCCTACTAATATCTGAATAATTATAGAAGCTATATATAAAATTTCTGATCTTGAGCCCAATGAAAATGAAAATAAAAAAAATGCATTAAGACCAAAAACTCCGAGACCAGCAACTATAAGAAGCAAAATAAAAAACTTTCTAATACTCTCTTTCATAGTTTTTATAATACATTGAAAAAATAATCTTTACAATAATATTTCGCTATGATAAATTCAAAATTATGAAAATCTTTGCTGTTCTAAAGAAATATTTAACAATTATTACTATATCTCTTTCAGTTTTTTCCCTATTCACAGGATGTACCGGAAAAACTGAATCTCAAGTTATTGCAGATAATAATGCTGCAAAACAGATAAAAGAACTTCAGAATCACCTGGAAAATTCTGTCCTAATAGATAAACAGCGTTATTCAATTATTAATCAGCTGGCAAATAATTATCTTGCCCAAAAAGATTATCAGGGGCTTATTCTTTTTCTGACCGACTGGGTAGAAAAAAATCCCGATGATATGTACAACTCTTACTGGCTTTTAATGACAGATCGGAAGAGCACACG
>CAMVBP010000058.1 GCA_947165795.1 uncultured Treponema sp. | reverse complement strand
ATTTTACATCAATAAGATTTATTCCTTCATATTTATCAAAAACGGTTTTTGCTCCGCTTGCACGCTCTTCATGACAAGGAGCCCCCACATTACCAACGAGCATTGCAACCTGGCCATTGTATTTCAAATAAGAACAAAGAGCTTCTGCAAGATCCTGACCATCTTTGTAGTTGTGGGTATTTCCTACATAAGCAATGCGGTTACAGCCATTTTCTTTACCTGAATCTGAGCTTGAAAATGTCATAACCTTATGGCCTTCTGCAATAATCTGATTTATTACAGGTGTTACTATATCAATATCTGCAACATCAACTCCGATTACATCATATTCATTTAAAGCTGCAGCTTTTTTTATCCTCTGAACCTGATCATATGCAGACATTACTTCCGGGGCGCGGTAATCATAAGTTATATGAATTCCCTTTGCTTCGTACTGGCGTACTGCATCTTCCATTCCAAGAGCGACAGCATCCCACCATGCATGTACAATTTTATAGGTAAAATAGAAGTTATATTCCCGCCTTTGAGGATTATAGGCATCGAGATGTTTTTTCTGAATTACCTTTGAATCAGCCGCATTATCCTGTAACTGATTCTGATTTTGAGTAGAAAAAATGTCTTTATTATTTTTTTGATTACTATTTTTTAATGCTTTAGCTGAACAGCCTGACGTTACAAGCACTAAGGCAAGGATGGTCAAGCTGAGAATACAATTAGCATTTCTTCTCATTTCTTGAACTCCAGTTAATTATTGAAATAATTTTAAATCCAAAAACTTGAAAAAACAAGTAAAAATTTACAGTATTCTTTCTAAAAAAAAAATATCGCAAACTGAAATAAATCGATATATAATATTTATCATGGATGATATATTTGAAAGAACTATTCTCATTGTAGATGATGAAGCAATTAACCGAGAAATTCTTGGTAATATAATTCAATCTGAATATAAGGTTATTTACGCAGAAAACGGCAAGGAAGCCCTGGAAAAAATTCATTCAGAAGGCAATTCAATTTCCCTTGTTTTACTGGATCTTCTTATGCCGGTTATGGATGGAAACGCCGTTTTAAAAGCTATGAACGAAGAAGGAATTATTACGGATATTCCGGTAATTGTCCTTACTTCAGAAAAATCCAGCGAAATTGAAAGCCTTAAGCTTGGTGCCGCAGACTTTCTTACAAAGCCTTATGATTTACCCGAAGTAATTCTTGCACGTGTGCGCCATTCAATTCAGCTTTTTGAAAATTCAAAAATAATTAATGCTACGGAATTTGATAAGCTTACCCTGCTCTACAGTCCGGATTTTTTCTTTGAATATGCTTCTCAGTTTGACCAGCGTTTTCCGGACAAGGTTATGGATGCAATCGCTGTAAATTTTACAAGGTTCCATCTTTTGAACGAGCTTAAGGGACGCAATTTTGGAGACAAAATTTTATATGCCATTGCCGACGGAATCCGAAAAGCACTTTTAAAAACCGGAGGAATTGCAGGACGTAACGAAGCAGATAGCTTTTATCTTTATGTTCCTCATCAGGATGATTATGAAATTTTATTGCAGAAAATAAACGAAGCTTTGGCAGAACTATTAAAGCCTTCGGAAATAAGATTACGTCTTGGAGTTTACTCTGATTCAGAACACAAGTTTGCAATGATTCAGCGTTTTGACCATGCGGTGCAGGCCTGCAATTCACTTCGCAGTAAAACTTCCGGCAGCAGCGATATCTGCATTTATGATGACAAGATGGCAGACAAGGAAGTTTTTGATGCACACCTGCTTCAGGATTTTGAAGCCGCAATCGAGCAGCAGCAGTTCAAGGTTGTTTACCAGCCGAAGTTTAATATCAAAAGCGATAAGCCGGTGCTTTGCAGTGCGGAGGCTCTTGTAAGATGGGAACATCCGGAGCTTGGTTTTGTTCGTCCTGATTTATTCATTCCGCTGTTTGAAGAAAACGGTCTTGTTACAAAGCTGGACCGTTATGTATGGGAAGAAAGCGCAAAGCAGATTCGCCGCTGGAAGGAAGAGCTTGGTGCTGTAATTCCTGTTTCTGTAAATGTTTCGCGCGTAGATATTGCCGCTCCGGACATGACAGATTTTATTACAAAAATTGTAAAGGAAAATGGTATTTCTCCTTCTGAATATCATCTGGAAATTACGGAGTCTGCTTACACTTCAGATTCAAAGCATATTATTGAAGTCGTAAAAAATCTGCGTAAGCTTGGCCACAAGGTAGAAATGGATGATTTTGGTTCGGGCTACTCTTCGCTGAACATGCTTACCGACATGCCGATTGATGTTATAAAAATGGATAAGGCCTTTATCAGAAATATTCAGCCGGGAAATAAAGCAATGCATCTTGTTGAGCTTGTGCTTGATATTGCAAAGTATCTTGAAGTTCCTGTTGTTGCAGAAGGTGTTGAAACCGAAGAAGAATTAAAAATGCTTAAGGAAGCGGGCTGCGATATTATTCAGGGGTACTATTTTTCCAAGCCGATTCCGCCTTCTGAAATGTCGAGGTTTGTATGATTACAATAGAAGAATTGCGCAGTGCAGGTGCCAACGTAGAAACCGGACTTTCGCGCTGTGTTGGAAAAGAAGATTTATATCTTAAACTCGTGAACATGGGACTTGGAGACGCAAAGTTTGAAGAGCTTGGTGCGGCACTTGATGCCGGAGATTTAGACAAGGCTTTTGAACTTTGCCACGCGCTTAAAGGTGTAATCGGGAACCTTGCAATAACACCTTTGTTTGATGCAGTTTCTGCTATGACAGAAAAACTCCGTGGCCGCGAAGCCGCTGATTATTCAGCTATGTATTCAGATATTCTAAAAATCCGTTCTAAACTTTTGAGTAGTTAATTTATGAAAAAAACACTTATCATCATTGCAAACTTTCTGATTGTAATTTTTTCAATTTTCTTTGTTGCGCTTTATGTAAGAAATCAGAGCGCTTCAATGAAGGAATACAACACCGACAACTTTATGACCATGTCAATCGGCATGGAACAGGTAACTACAAATTATCTTGAAGGTGAACAGCGTCTTTGCGATTCGTGGGCTGCATGTATAAACAGCCGTAAAATGAATATGGATGAAGCGATGTCATATTTGAATGTTGCCCAGCGCATTCCGAATATTTCTGCGCACATAATCAGGCTAGATACATTAACAGGCTATTCCAATAAAGCAAAGATTGATAATCCGGACGAATATACAGTTTCCTATAAAGAGATAGATATTTTTTCTTCACTGAATGAACTTTTGGGCCAGCAGGATCAGGTACGCGTTACCCGCTCTTACACAAACCCGATCAATGGAATCCAGTCAATTGCCTTCTGCGATTTAGTTGAACTTAGAGTTGATGATGAAGCAGATGATTCAAATATCATAATTGCATATGCGAGCGAAACAAGTACAAGCAATATTAAAAATCCTAAATTTGAAAAAGCAGTTTTGATGCGTGTAATTCCTGTAGACATGCTTTCCAGCAAATGGGTCTTTCCTTCAGAAAAATACAGCGACGCTCAGATTTCAATTATTGACCGCGAAGGCAATTATATAATTAAAGGCAACTCTTTTAAAAACTCCAACTTTTTTGAATTTTATAAATCCTATAATCAGAGTAATAAGGAAGATTTAGATAACCTTCAGACAGAGATTCACGAAACAGGCATTCTCACAATGCAAAACTCAAAGTCAGAAGACTGTCTTATTGTTCATGTTCCGGTTAATACTTCCTTTGACTGGACTCTGCTTACCTATATTCCTATGCAGGATATTACAAAAAATAATATTGACTGGCCATTAGTTATTGTAGTTTCTTTCTGTCTTATAATTCTTCTTATTTTTGATATTTCGATAATCATGAGGTTTAACAGAAAGCTTGCCGTTGCGGCAGAAGAAGCTGATTCTGCAAATAAGGCAAAAACAGATTTTCTTTCTACAATGTCTCATGATATTCGAACGCCTATGAACGCAATTATCGGCCTTACAACAATTGCAGAAAATAACGTAAAGGATGCACAGTCTGTTTCTGATAACCTCAGAAAAATAAAACTTGCAAGCAATCACCTGCTTACACTTATAAATGACATTCTTGATATCTCAAAGGTTGAACGTGGAAACATAAGTCTTTCTCCAGTCACCTTCTCTATTGTTGATTCTGCCGAAAACCTTGTAAATATTTCGCAGCCAACGGTCCGCCAGAAAAATATTGACTTTAGATTCAGAAGTAAAAATATTAAGCATGAATATCTTTATGCGGATCAGCTTCGAATTAATCAGATATTCATAAACATTCTTTCGAATGCGTTAAAATATACGCCTGCAAATAAACAGGTTTTTGTAGATTTAAACGAACTTCCAAGCGAAAAAAAAGGCTGCATAAAGCTTGAATACAAAGTTTCTGATACGGGAATTGGTATGCCGCAGAGCTTTATGGAAGTTATGTATGAGCCGTTCATCCGCCAGACAGACAGCCGTATAAATTCAATTCAAGGAACAGGACTTGGACTTGCCATCACAAAAAAAATGGTAGACATTATGGGTACCGAAGGCGAAGGAGCTACCTTTACAGTCACGCTGGATATAGAAATTTCTTCAAAGGCAGAAACAGAACAGAAGCTTCCTCCAATCGAAGTACTTGTTATTGATGATGATGAAGTGCTTTTGGAAACTGCCTGCGATACTCTAACAGCACTTGGAACAAATCCTGAAGTTGCAGAATCCGGTGAAACTGCAATTACAAAACTCCTTGCAAAAAAAGAAGCAGGAAAATCTTACGATGTAATTATTCTGGACTGGAAAGTTGAACTTACTAAAAAAATCCGCGAAATTGCAGGAGACGATATTTCAATTCTTCTTGTTTCTGCTTACGACTGGACTCAAATTGAAGAAGATGCTAAGCAGGCCGGCGTAAACGGCTTTATTTCTAAGCCACTTTTCCGTTCTTCTCTGTTTAAGAAAATCAGCGAAGTACTCGGACTTGAAGAAAACATTGCTTCTCAGGAAGAAAACAATTCTGACTTGGCAGATATGAGGATTCTTGTAGTAGAAGATATGGATGTAAACTGGGAGGTTATTTCTACTCTGCTTGATATGTACGGAATAAAAACACGCAGGGCAGAAAACGGCAAGGTTGCTGTAGATATGCTCCGCCATATTCAGCCGTCAGAATATGATGTTGTATTTATGGATATTCAGATGCCGGTAATGAACGGCCTTGATGCAACACGCGAAATTCGTAAACTTGAAAATCCTTATGCAGCAGGTATTCCGATTATTGCAATGACTGCAGATGCCTTTTCTGAAAATGTGGCTGAATGTTTTGAAGCCGGCATGAACGGTCACATTGCAAAACCAATAGATATAAATAATGTATTAAAAGAGCTTAGAAAAATCCGTCAGGCTAAGCCTGATTTTACAAAGAGGGATGATTATGAAAAACAAACTAACGTTAATTAGTATTATATCTTTACTTGCAATAAGTATTACAGGACTTGCTTCCTGCAAAAATAAAAATAAGGAAACTGCATTTGTACCAAAGCTGGATACACAGAGCAAATGCAAAATAGAAATTGCAGGCCGTTACCAGAACTTTGAGGCACTTGAAGCAGAGTTTGACCGCTTTAATGAATTTTATCCGGATGTAGAACTGTCGTACACATATCTGGATAATTACAAGGCAACAATTGGAACTGCCCTTGCCGGAGAAGATGCACCTGATATTTTTATGACCTTCCCGTGGATGCTGGATAAAACAAGCTTTGACCCTCTTTTGAACAATGCAGAAAATCTTGCAGATTCAAAAAACACAGGCTTTGAACTTACTGCAGTAAATCAAAAACTTTTGTTTCCTATGGCAGACGGTTCAATTCCTATGGTACCTGTTTTATGTGCGGCAAACGGAATGCTTGTAAACGAAGATTTATTCAAAAAAGAAAATATTGAAATTCCTAAAAACTGGGCTGAGTTAATTGGAGCGTGCCAGAAGTTTAAGGACAAAGGTTATATCAGCCCTATCCTTTCAGATAAATATGACAGTTCAATTATGGCTTCGTTAATTTACCCGATGTTTACAAAAGAACTTATGAATAATTCAGAAGCTATTGAAAAATTAAATAAGCTTGAACCTGCCGCCGGCGAATACATGCGGTCTACACTTGAATGGGTAGAAAACTTTAAGAAATACGGCTTCCTTGATATGGATGAATGCCGCAAGCTTAAAGATAATTATCAGGCAGTAATCATGCGCTTTTTTGAAGGTGATGTTCCGATGATGCTTGCTTCTGCTGATGTTGCTTCGGGAACTAAAAAACGTGAATCTCTGTCAGAAAACTTTACAGCCAATCCTTTTAAATACAGCTTCCATTCTGTACCTGTAATGGAAAATGGAGGCGCTGTTCTTGAAGTTCCTTCAGTAGAATTTTCTGTGAACAAGAACAGTAAAAATCTTCAAATGACAAATGAATTTATGCGCTTTTTACTTCGCACCGAAGAATTGAATAATCTTGCAATGATTAAGCGTCTTATTACCTGCTCTACTGTTTATTCCTTTGATGATGTTTATGCGCCGTTGGGAAAGACGGAACATCTTTATCAGCTGGAGGTTGGTATTCTTGATAATACTTACGTACAGTTAAGAGCGGCCGCTTACAAGATTCTTACGGATAAAATGACAGTTGACGAAGCAATTGCAAATTATGGAAAGTATTAAAGTGAATTACTGATCCTGCTTTTCCATAAGCATTTCGGCGTCGGCACGGCCCTGACGGGCTTCGAGAGCTGAATATGAATTAACTCCGTCTACGGCATTTTTCGCCGGCGGAGTTTTTTTTGTGTCTTTGGATTTTTTCTTTAAAGCCTGCTGCAGCGCCCATGAAGAGGAACGGTTCATCAAACTGTAATATTCTTTATCATCCATGAGTGAATAATAGCATAAATACAAACTTTATAAAATCATTCATTACCGGCGGCTTAAATTTCTTATTCGTCCTTCTAGATGAATGTCTTTTGTAAATCCATCATCTTCATACAGTTCATAAGATTTTCCGTTGCCGGCAAGTTTATAACTGTCTGTTTTTACGGAAGATGAATTATTGCACGGCTCAAATAACGGAACGGCCTTTTTATTTCTTACAAAGAATACAACGCTGTCTAAAGGCATTTTTACATAAAGATCACCTTTACGAACTTTTGAACATTCAAACTTACCGTTTTTCCAGACAACCTTTGTCATGTTTTCCGGGAAATAAACCGTTCTGCCGTATTCATTCTGTTTGTAAACAGGAGCAAGCATAATGCCATCTCCAATCATAAGCTGGTCCTGAATTTCCATTGCCCTTTCATCTTCTTCAAAATCAAAGCCGAGAGGACGAATGAACATTTCATTTTTTACGCTCGCCTTTACAAACTCACTGTAAATATATGGAAGCAGTGAATAACGCAGTTGAAGAATACTTCTAAAAACATCGACTTTTTCAAACTTGTAAAGCTCCTTTTCGCGCGCATCCCACGCCGCATGATTTCTCATCAACGGAGTAAATACACCAAAGCCCATCCAGCGGATCATTAAATCTTCGCCAGCCAGTTCAGAAAAGCCGCCGATATCTGCACCACTGTAAAGGAAGCCGCACATATTAAGACCAGGAAGCATTTTACTTTCCTGCTCACGATGATTCCATCGTGCGTTATTATCGCCGGTCCAGATTCCGCCGTAACGGTGAGCGCCAATACAGGAAGCGCGGCTGTAAAGTAAAGTTCTGTGAGCTGGCAAAAGTTTATCAAGACCTTCACTTGCTGCCTGAGTCATTTTTCCGCCAAACAGATTATGGATTTTATCGTGGCGTATATATTTTTCTTCGCCGTTTGCAAAAGTTACTTTGTTACAGAATCTTTTATAATCCTTCATCTGATTAAATGTTGAACCCGAAACTTTTGTAAATTCAAAGAACGACTGAATATCAAGATTCTGGCCTTTAAAAGTTTCAAACTGTTCAAGTGCTTCTGCAAGACTTTCATCTGAATAGAACATTGCAGGTTCATTCATATCATTCCAGAAACCTTCAATTCCATTATCCGTAAGTTTCTGATATTTTTTTCCAAACCATTCACGAACATCGGATCTTAAAAAATCCGGAAAGCACGAACGGCCGGGCCAAACACCCGCAACATAATCAGTTTTTTCATCAAGCTTTTTACAGAAATAATTATTTTCTCGCCCTTCTTCATAAACTGAATAACCGTCTTCCAGTTTTACGCCGGCGTCAATTATCGGAATAAGCCTTACACCGTCGTTCAGCAATTCCTTAGAAAGTGCGCCAAGATTTTTGAATTTATTTTCATCAATAGAAAAATCCTTGTAGCTGTCCATGTAATCAATATCAAGACAAATTGAATCAATAGGAAGTTTATTTTCTATATGATTTTTTAAAACTTCCTTTACATCGGCCTCTGTTTTGTAACCCCATCGGCTCTGCTGAAAACCAAAGCCCCAGAACGGCGGAATATAACTCTGTCCGATTATTCGCCTGAACTGTCTTGTAATATTTACGAGCGCAGATTCTTTTCCGCGATTTTTTTCCGGAGTAATTATGTAAACATTCACGCCGGTATCTGCCACAGAAACATTAACAATATTGGTCTTTTCAAATCCAAGATCAAAAATAACTTTAGAAGCAGTATCAAAGAAAATTCCAAAAGTGAAATTTTCTACTTCTTCCTTAAAAATTAAAAAATTGTGAGCTCCGTACATAGATTTTGTACCTTCATGCTGGCCGGGAACATCGCTGCACCAGCTTTCATAAACAAAACCACGTTTATCCATTCCACGGACAGCTTCACCAAGACCAAAAATCTTAGTCTTATCATCCATTTTATAAGTCCAGCAAAAAGGTTCCTTATGCTCTACAAATCCAAATTTAATATCTCCGGAAGAAGCTTCAAGCTTATCCACAACACAGTCTGTTATTACAGTATTTCCAAATTCATATTTACTAATCATATGAAAAAGTATAATGACAAGATTTTAAAATAAAATTGCTATTATTCACTAAAAATTGGAAAAAAGTATCAAAATTGATTCTTTATTCTTTTTTTTATGTCTGATAGAATCAGTCAAATGAACAACTACAAATACGACGGAATTATTTTAGACATAGACGGAACAATCTGGGACACAACGCCAATTGTAAGCGGCGCCTGGAACAAATGCATAGATGATTTAGGTTTTGCAAATCGCGCAGCCTACGTAAACAGCGAAATCCTTAAAAAAGAATTCGGAAAAACAATGGACATAATTGCCGACGAATTATGGCCGGAGCTTTCAAAAGAAGAAAAAGACAGACTCATGAAAGAATGCTGTTCTAAGGAACATGCAGCTTTAAGAAATGATGAATGCAATATCTGTTATCCGAATGTAAAGGAAATTGTAAAAGAGCTTTCGTACAAAATAAATTTTTACGTTGTAAGCAACTGTCAGGACGGCTACATTCAGCTCATGCTTGAAAAAACAGGACTATCTTCATACGTAAAAGATTTTGAATGTTTTGGCCACACAAAAAAAGGAAAAGCCGAAAATCTTATTGATTTGATTAACCGTAACAAAATTGAAAAACCAGTGTACATCGGAGACACAAACGGCGACTGCAATGAATGTAAAAAAGCCCAGGTTCCATTTATCTGGGCTTCTTACGGTTTTGGAAAAGCAGATTCCTATGTTGCAAAACTTGAAGATTTTTCGGAACTGACTAAATTTATCTTGTAATCAAGCCTTTTTCTTCGAGCTTTTGCAAAATAACTTCAACAATTTCATCAGGAGTTTTTTCGTTTACGTCAATAATCAGGTCGCAGAAAGCGTAATCATTATTGTCGATTCCGTAAAATTCCTTGTAGCGTCGTGTATCTTCGCTGTCGCGCATTGCTGTAAAGTCTTTGATCTGCTGCAAATCGCCGCCTTCGCGGTTGAAAACACGGCGCGCACGGGTTTCGGCACTTGCAAAAAGATAAACCTTAAGGTCAGCTTCCTTGAGCATCCAAACTGCAAGGCGGCTTCCAAGAACGCAAGGCTCAGCAAGCGCAAGCTCAACCTGATGCTTGTCAACATACTTGTCGTAAGAATCATCGTTTTTAGCAGCCTCAATAACTTCAGGCAAAGTCATACCTTTTTCTGCAGCCAGCTGACGGAAGGTGTAGTTAATGAGAGTAACTCCCAAAGTTTTTGAGAGCAAACCGCTCACAGTTGTATTTCCGCAGCCAGATTTTCCACTGATTGCGATACGTAAATCTTTGTTCAATTTCATAAAAATCTCCTTTTTAAGGGGAAAGCCTTCCCCTCGCTCGCACTTCGTTGCTCGCTACCCCTTCTAACGGG
>CAMVBP010000057.1 GCA_947165795.1 uncultured Treponema sp. | reverse complement strand
TATCCATAAACATTACAGATTTAACAACCTTTGGTCCTGTAATGAACATCTGAGTAACCTTATCAACAGTAAAAATAAAGTCTGTAATTCCTGGTGAATATACGGCACCACCAGCACAAGGACCAGCGATGATAGAAATCTGAGGAATGGCACCGGAAGCGCGAACGTTCTGGTTGAATACGTTACCGTATCCGCCGAGCGCTTCTACACCTTCCTGAATGCGGGCTCCACCCGAGTCGTTAATTCCAATTACAGGACAGCGTGCATCGATTGCCATTTTTGTAAGGTCAGCAATTTTGCGGCCGTGCATATGTCCGAGCGAACCACCCTGAATTGTAAAGTCCTGTGCATAAACAGCAACTTTACGTCCGTTTATTTTTCCAAAACCAGTAATTACACCATCATAAGGAATATCTTTTTTATCCATTCCAAAGCTTGTGCAGTTATGCTTAACACCCTGATAAGTCTCTACGAATGTTCCTTTGTCGCAAAGTGCATTGATACGCTCAATAGCGTGAAGTTTTCCCTTTGCGTGCTGTTTTTCAACATTGTATTCCATAATAACCTCGTGAAATAATTGTTGGTTTAATAATATTAAAAGAGTGTTAGAGTGTCAATGACAAAAATTAAAATTTTGTCAAAATAAAATGAGGTTCTGTGTTTTGGCAGCGGATAATGGCCGTAATCGGCCATGTAAATTTAGAATCCAAGAACTTCCATTGGATGTTCTGCTTCCCAGATAAGTCTGTCGTTTTCTATTTTCATTGCATAATCAGTTGGAAGCCAGTTGTATTTTTCCCTTAAAGAAGCTGTGGCTTCAAGCTGGTTATAATTAAATTCCGTCAAAGCATTGAAATAATCAGATTTGAATTTGTTGCAGTCAACGTCCAGAACTTCTGCATCGGAAACAATATCAGTTATTATCCACCTGTCTTTAATGTAGGTAAGCGTAAAGGTTGAATGTCTTTTTTCTACCTGGAAGAAATGTTCTTCGTCTTCTGTGTGAATAAAATAATAATCTGCAGTATGAACGAAAACCGAACCTTTTGATAAGCTTACATTGCCTTCTTTTGTTACAGGCTCAGGCTTATCTTTAAATGTAGACATTTTTACATCAAGCTCGGAAATTTTATTTGAACCATCAATTCGTAAATTTGTAATTCCATAGATTGCTGAATTGTTATAGCGTTGTTCTGTAGTAGAGTAGATAAGCCAGTTTTCCGGAGTTACAAATCCTTTTGAACCGTAAGATTCGCGCTGTTTGCTTAAAACAAAAACCTGACTTACTGTATCTATAAAGCGCTTTGAGCTTTTTCCTTTGGAAATATTATCCAGAAGAGTTGTAGCCTGTGTATTTACACCGTAAAAGAAAGCCTGAATTGTCTGTTCGGAATTTAAGCCTTTGGAAGTGAATTCAGACTGCTTTGATTTTACTGTATCTAAAGTTATTAAACCGGCAACTGCAGCAACAATAAAAACAGCAACAATTGTAATTGAATTTTTTCTGAGTTTTCTTTTTGCAGAAATCCGTGATTTTTTTGCCTTCATATAATTTCTGGCACGTTCTTCGAATTCCTTGTTGCCGTTCTTCTGCTGTTCTTTTGCAAGCTTCCAGGCTTCATCTAAAAGTTCTACAGGAAATTCCTTTACAGGAGTTAAATCTTCGTTAGATTTTCCTTTTTTTCTTTTTCCCGGAATGTTTACAATATTTGAATTTAGTTTTAAGCCTCTGTTAATTTCTTTAGCAAGCTGCGGATTCAGGTTTTGAATGCATAATTCAACAGGCATAAAATTCCGGTCCAGAATATCGGAATTGCGTTCAACAAGTTCTTCATTCTGGAACGGGAAAAATCCTGTGAGTGCTTTGTAAGCAATACATGCCCTTGTAAAACATAAAGAAGGCAGTTCAGAAAGCGTCTGATTTAAAATTACATATTGCGCATAAAATTGTTCTGTTTTTGAAAGCCCGTTTGTAGAATTAATAAATAAATCCTGAGGCATAAACAGAATGGAATTATCTGAATTAATAAGAATTCCTGCGGGACCAACCTTAGGAATTTCTATTTCTTCTTCTGCAGCTTCTGTGAGAACTTTGCACATAAGCTTTGCGGCAGAAAACATCTGTTCTCCGCCTTCTTCAAAGTATTCCTGCAGTGATTTGAATTTCTTACCGAGCGGATTATCTCCGCAGTAAAAAACAAATCTTTCTTCTTTGCCTTCTACGTTGAATGATTGAACATCATTGAATGACCAGTTAGAAAATTTCTTTCCATCCCAAAATTTTCCTTCCTGTGCCAGTGCAGCTTCATAATTTGTTTTTCCAAAAGAATATTCATTAAGATGTGAATTTAATCTTAACTGTTCATCAACAAGTTCAATCAGTTTCATCGCTTTCCATCCGGGCTGTAAAGATAATCAAAATAATCCATGTCTGTACTGTAAGTAGCAGGGTAATCCTTTAAATTTGCTTTATAAGATTCCATACTCTTCCAGAACATATAGAATTCAGGATCGCGGTTGTAGGCCTGTGAATAAATGGCTGCAGCTTCTGCATCTGCGTTACCTTTTATTTCCTCGCTTTTGCGGTATGCTTCAGAAGCAATTGTTCTTTTATCGCTTTCGAGCTTACCAAGCCATTCAGCTTTTTTACCTTCTCCAAGAGAACGGTATGCCTGTGCAACCTGATTTCTGTCCTTAATCATTCTATTATATACAGATTCAGTCAGTTCATCTGAATATTTAATCTGGCGCGGAACAATATCAATCAAATCAATACCATATTCCGGAACAAGTTTGTTTGCTTCTACTGTCATAAGGCGGCAGAGTTCACTTCTTCCTTTTGTAACAATTTCGTTGGAAGCAGCTTCGTTTACAAGTTCAACAATTTCCTTTGCTTCTTCATTTTCTTCGTCTGTATTTGTAGAAGATTCATTTATAATATTTGAACTTCTTACAATTTCAGAAAGTCTGTTCTGAGTAATTACAGTTCTGCATGAAGAATCAATAATATCAGAAAGTTTGTTGTAGGCGTTATCAAGATTTGTAAGACTCTGATAGAATTTTGCAGGATCACTTATTCTCCATCTTGAAGTTGTATCTACAATAATAAACTGATTTTCTTTAGTAGGAATTCGCTGTTCATCTCCATCCAGAGAAAGTACAAGTTTTGGATAAGTTGTTACTTTATCAAGGAAAGGAATTTTAAAGTAAAGTCCTGAATCTGTGTGAGTATCTACAATACTACCAAAGCGGGTAACAACAACCTGATTTCCTTCATTTACTATATAGAAAGGTCCCATAAACAGGAAAACAATCAGTAAAATAACTATAGCAATTAACCAGCCGAAAAATTTTCTCATAGCTTTTGACATTTTTTTACCCCCTTCCTAGTTAGCCTTTAAATTTTTGATAGGAAGAACATTATTCAGTTCACTGTCGATAAGTTCCGGTTTTGTTTCTGAACCAAAAATTTCATTCATAGTTTCAAGATAAATTCGTTCTCTTGTTACTTTTGGTGAACGCTTATATTCTTCGTAAACTGCATTGAATCGGGCTACATCACCTTTTGCCATGTTTACACGTTCTGCAGCATAACCTTCTGCTACCTGAAGCTGTCGGTCTGCTTCTCCCTGTGCCTTTGGAATTTCTGCATTATAGGCTTCTTTTCCTTCATTTATAAAACGATTCATATCCTGAATAGCCTTGTTTACATCTTCGAAAGCATCCTGAACTCCGCTGGGAGGAACAATATTCTGAAGCTTTACTGCAATTACACTAATTCCAAGCCCAAGCTGAGTAAAGTTTTCATTCATCATATCAAGGGCAAGTGTTTCAATATTTGTTCGCTCACTTCCCATAACGTCGAGAATTGCGCGGTCGCCTACAAGAGTGTTAATTACGGAACGTGAAATATCGCGGATAGTCTGTTCCTTTTCATAAACTCCAAAAAGCCACTGTTTAGGATCTACAATTCTGTACTGAATAATCCATTCAACATCAACAATATTTAAGTCGCCTGTAAGCATTGTGCTTTCTGTTCCGATATTGTTTTTGTATTCATTGTTGCGTCCGGCTTTTACAGTTTTAAATCCAAACTGTTCTGTCTGAACAACTTTTACAGGAACGTTATATGCTTTATCAATTCCAAATGGAAGTTTAGCATGAAGTCCTGAACCTACAGTCTGTGTGTATTTTCCAAATCGGGTTACAACTACGTTTTCAGTTTCATCTACAATATAAAAACTTGAAAAACCTGCGATTACTGCAAGGCCAATAATAATCAGCCAGATTAGGATTGCCGGTGTAAATGTCTTTTTTACACGCTTTTTTTGAATTTTTGACTCGTCTTCCATGTTAAGTCCTCCATTTTTAAAAATATAAAAAATATATAAAAAAAACAACAAAAAATATGGTAAACGTGTATAATATTTGTATGAAAGATAAATCAACTGAAAAAGCCGGCAATAACGGACTTTTAAAAAAGGCAGAGTCTGTAAGAAACCGTTCTGAGCGCACAAAAAAGCATCCGATTTTTACCCGTGTCGTGCTTAGGATTGTAACTATTATTGTAATTTTCATTTTAGGCTGCGGAACTTTCTGGTTTGCTTCGCGGCATTTTTCTGACTTTTTTGAAACAAAATCTGAATCTAAGGCGGCACTGATTGACCGTCAGCTTTCTTTTTGTCAGGAGCTTGTAACAAGCAAATATCGTTACAGTGATATTATTTCCCTTAAAAAGACTTCGGGCTTTGCAAAAAGCTACAGTATTATAAAATATTCGGGAATAATCCGTGTTGGAATTGCAGATTTTACAGAAATATCTTATCAGATAAACGAAGCAGATAATTCCGTAAAGATTCATTTACCGGCCGCAGAAATTCTTGGAAACGAAATTGTTAAGCAGGAAATTTTTGATGACAAACAGAGTATTTTTGTTCCTATTACTACGCAGGAAATAATGGATGAAATAAACGCTGCAAGAATTGCCGCGGCAGAAGGCATGATCGATGAAGGCATTCTTAGAGAGAGCGAAGAATACGCTAAACGCATTATAAAACAGTTTATGCTTGGAATTGGTTTTGACGAAGTAATTTTTATTTAGCCGACTTGAATTTATTATTATATTTTTATAACTTTTAAATTATGTCTACAGTAAGAAAGCTTGTTTCGGGACTGGAAAAAAAATATGTTGTGAATACAGTCCTGTCTCCAATTGCAATGATTGGAGAAGTTGTAATGGAAGTTATTATTCCATTTATTATGGCAAAAATTATTGATGAAGGAATTTATAACAGCGATCTTCCGTTTGTAATTCGTTACGGACTTACAATGGTTGCACTGGCAATTATTTCTTTGTGCTGCGGAATGCTTGGAACCAGATTTTCTACAGTTGCGGCACAGGGCTTCGGTTATAATTTACGAAAACGCCTCTATAATAAGATTCAGACTTTCTCGTTTGCAAATATCGACAAATTCAGTACAGCTTCTCTTGTAACCCGTCTTACAACCGATGTGAATATGGCACAGAATGTATACAGAATGCTTATTCATATGTGCGTGCGTTCTCCGTTTATGATGATTGCAGGAACAATTATGGCATTCCGTTTGAATTCAAAAATGGCCATGTTGTTTTTAATTGCGATTCCTGTTATTGCCCTGGGAATTATATTAATTTCTATTTTAGCTTTTCCACGTTTTGAAAAAATGATGAAAAAGTTTGACGTAATGAACGGAGCAATTCAGGAAAACCTGATCGGAATAAGAATTGTAAAAGCTTATGTAAGGCAGTCCTTCGAAGAAGATAAATTTAAAAAAGCAGCAGAAGATGTAAAGAAGGCTCAGGCTCATGCAGAAAAATTAATCATCCTTTTAATGCCGCTTTTACAGATTGTAATGTACAGCGCGATGATTGCTGTTATGTGGTTTGGCGGCAAGCAGGTTATTTTTGGAACAATGCAGTCCGGTGAACTTATCAGCTTCTTTACTTATGTAACACAGGTTCTTTCTTCAATGATGATGCTTGGCATGGTGTTCGTTTCTCTTGTAATGGTTCAGGCTTCTAATCATCGTATTATAGAAGTTCTGGATGAAGTTCCTGATATTGCAAATTGCGATAATCCTGTTTTAAATATAAAGGACAGTTCAATAAAATTTGAGAACGTAAATTTCTGCTATGGCAAAAATGTAGATAATCTTGTTTTAAAGAATATCAATTTTGAAATTCCCGGTGGTTCTGTTATTGGAATAATTGGTGGAACAGGTTCATCAAAAACAACGCTGGTTTCTCTTTTGCCTCGACTTTATGATGTTTCTTCAGGACAAATTCTTTTGGGCGGAGTAGATATAAGAAAATATGATATTAAAGTTCTTCGTGATGCTGTTGCCATGGTCCTTCAGAAAAATGTTTTGTTCAGCGGAACTATAAAAGAAAATCTTTTGTGGGGAAACGAAAATGCAACTCAAGAGCAGATAGAAGCGGCCTGTAAAGCAAGCGATGCTCATTCATTTATCACTTCTTTTACAGACGGTTACGAAACTGAACTTGGTCAGGGTGGAGTAAATGTTTCCGGCGGACAGAAGCAGAGGCTTTGTATTGCGCGTGCTTTATTAAAAAATCCAAAGGTGCTTATTCTTGATGACAGCACTTCGGCAGTAGATACTGCAACAGAAACACGTATTCGCACAGCGTTAAAAGAAATTGCTCCTGAAACAACAAAAATTATAATTGCACAGAGAATATCTTCGGTAAAAGAAGCAGATATGATTGTAGTTCTTGATGACGGAAAAATCTGCGGAATAGGAAATCATGACGAGCTTTTAAAATCCAACAGGATTTATAAAGAGGTATTTGAATCTCAGCAGCAGGGAAGCGGAGACGCCGATTTATCTTAAGTTAATTCCCTTTTGCGGGGGACAAAACTGTTTTATTGCGCAGCCGTGCGTAAAAAAAATCGCGGTGAATATAAGGAGTATGAAAATATGCCACCTATGAAACCTAAAGGATTTGGAAAACCTAAGGATACAAAAAAGACAATCAGAAGAATAATTGAATATATGGGGAAATTTAAATCCCTGTGGATTCTTGTGTTTTTATGCGTGCTCGTAAATTCCGGTGCTTCTGTTGCCGGAGGTATGTTTACAAAAATTGCCTTAAATAAATTTGTACTTCCTCTCCTGGAAAAATTCCTTCTGGCAGGAAATGTTACTCCGGAAATAGCTCTTGGAATAAAAAACTTTGGTTTTATGATTCTGGGAGTTATGTGTGTTTTTCTTGTCGGTGCATTTGCTTCCTGGTGCAACGGCCGGATAATGCTCTATATTTCAACAAATCTTCTATACAATATTCGAGTTGATTTGTTTACAAAGCTGGAAAAGCTTCCTATAAAATATTACGACTCTCATACTCACGGTGAATTAATGTCGCGCTTTACAAACGATACGGACACTCTTCGCGAAATGATGAGCCAGACAATTCCTCAGCTGTTTTCTTCAATAATAACTGTAATTGCAGTTTTTATTATGATGGTTATTTTAAGCCCGCTTCTTACCTTAATAATGATTCTTTCAATGTTTTTAATAAGTCTGCTTATTTCTTTAATAGGAAAACGTTCAGCTGCCGCTTTCCGCGAAAATCAGAAATGTGTTGGCCAGCTTAACGGTTTTATAGAAGAAATGATTGAAGGACAAAAGGTTGTAAAAGTATTCAATTACGAACCAAAGGCAAAGCAGCGCTTTGAAGAATTAAATTCAAATCTTCGCAAGGCTGGAACTGCCGCCATGACTTACGGAGGTCTGATGGGCCCTGTTATGAATAATATGAGTCATATGCAGTATGCGATTGTTGCAATAATTGCCGCAGTTCTTATGATTGCAGGCTTTAACACTGCGCAGACTTCCAACTGGTTTATTGGTGTTCTTGATTTGGGAACAATTGCAGCTTTTTTACAATATACAAGAAGCTTCAGTCAGCCTATTTCCATGATGGGAATGCAGGCAAACAGTGTATTGAATGCACTTGCCGGCGCGGAAAGAATTTTTGCAGTAATTGATGAAGAACCGGAAATTGATGAAGGAAAGTATACGCTTGTAAATGCTTATGAAGCACTTACAAATTCCGGCGAAAGAAAGCTTGTTCAGTCTTATGCTTATACGGGAGAATGGGCATGGAAAAATCCTGTAGATAATTCCTTGCATCAGCTAAAAGGCGAAGTTGTTTTTGATCATGTAACATTCGGTTATAAAAAAGAAAAAACAATTCTTCATGACATTTGTATTCATGCAAAGCCTGGACAGAAAATTGCCCTTGTCGGTTCTACAGGTTCCGGAAAAACAACTACCATAAATCTTCTTTCAAGATTTTATGATGTTCCTCAGGAATGCGGAACAATTACTTATGATGGAATTCCGCTTAACGAAATTGCAAAATCATCTTTAAGAAAATCGCTTGGAATGGTTCAGCAGAATACACATTTGTTTACAGGAACTATTCGTGAAAATATTCGTTATGGAAATCTTGAAGCAAGTAATTCTCAGGTTTACGAAGCTGCAAAACTTGCAAATGCAGATAATTTTATAAATCATCTTGAAAAAGGTTATGATACTGTAATTACCGGTGATGGCGCCAGCCTTAGTCAGGGGCAAAGACAGCTTCTTGCAATTGCACGCGCAGCCGTAGCAAATCCACCGGTATTAATTTTGGACGAAGCAACTTCTTCTATTGATACAAGAACTGAAAAGCTTATTGAAGATGGAATGGATTCACTTATGAAGGGAAGAACAACTTTTGTAATTGCCCACCGTCTTTCTACAGTAAGAAATGCAGATGAAATTATTGTTCTGGAGCATGGAAAAATTATTGAACGCGGTTCGCATGAGCAGTTAATTGCCGCCAAAGGAAGATACTACTTCCTTTATACAGGAAATAAAATTTCTTTGGATGAATAGCAGAATAATTATTACTGCTGCTTTGGTTTTGTGAATTTATAGAATTTCGGCGCCTTGTAATCTATGTACCAGCGGCCGGTGTAAAAACCGTTGTCATTTGCTTCCGGAAAAACAAATATTACGTTTGTTGGATTTGAGGTGTCGTAATAAAAAGTATTAGATTCCCAGTCTTCTGTATTATCGCAAGGAAAATCATAGGTTTTATCTTTTGGTGTAGTAAAGGTAAAATTATATTTTCCTTTTTTTATATATAAATACATTGCCATTCCGCCGCTTAAGAATGGTGTTTTTTTATAAGTGTAAAGTGGAATTTCCGGTTCGTTAAATATTGAAGCAATGGAACGCGGATCTGTCTCTTTTCCTTTAGGAACATCTACAACATATTGATAACCGATTTTAGCAGCTGTTGCCGTAACGTCTTCTTTTGTTTCTGCGTCTTCAATTTTTAAAAAGCATCTTATATCGTTCATGCCTTCGCTGTTTTCTGGACGGTAAATAATTAGTGTCCACCAGTTTGGGACAAGAGGTTCCTGTCTTTTAATGCCTGCGGCTTCAAACGGATCTACGGTTTGTGCCGTTTTTGGCATTGTAATTTTTTGCGCGAAACTAAACGAGAGAATATAAAAGAAAAATAAATGAATATAAAATATTCTTTTCATTTAATTTATTATCGGGATGTTGCGGGGGATTAGTTGAAGATTTTTTTGCCCCGCAGGAGCGTGGCAATGGATTAGAGTTCTGTAATGTCTGCGGCCAGCTGTTCTTCTTTTGCGTAAACGTTCAGAGCATCAAGCATTTCATCCATATTTCCCATCATAAAGCCCGGCAAATTATGGAGCGAAAGATTAATGCGGTGGTCTGTTACGCGGTCCTGAGGGAAGTTGTAAGTTCTGATTTTTTCAGAACGAGCTCCCGAACCAACCATGCTTGAACGTGCTGCGGCGCGTTCTTCCTGCTTTTTGCTTTCTTCAAGATCAAAGAGGCGGGCGCGGAGTACGCGGAAGGCCTTTTCCTTATTCTTAATCTGAGACTTTTCATCCTGCTGAATAACAACAAGACCTGTTGGAATATGAGTAAGACGAACTGCAGAGTCAGTTGTATTTACACACTGTCCGCCAGGTCCACCGGCGCGCATAACGTCAACACGAACATCGCCCGGTTTAATTTCAATTTCTGTTTCTTCTGCTTCCGGCAAAACGGCAACAGTAGCAGTAGAAGTCTGAAGGCGTCCCTGGCTTTCTGTCTGAGGAACACGCTGAACGCGGTGTACACCAGATTCCCAGCGCAAAGTTCCGTAAACAAATTTTCCGCTGATAGAAGTTACGATTTTGTTAAAGCCGCCAACTTCAGTTTCCTGAGCTTCCATTGTTTCTGTTTTCCAGCCCTTGCGTTCTGCCAGGTGAGTGTACATTTCCCAAAGGTCGCGTA